>DEQI01000286.1 GCA_002360295.1 Planococcaceae bacterium UBA3370 | reverse complement strand
TATTTGTAGGCGGTATTCAGATTGAATTTATAAATCTACCTTTTGAAGGTACGTTAAATTTTGGTTGGTTAGGTATTCCAATTACGATTATTTGGATTATTGGAATTACCAATGCGATTAACTTAATTGATGGATTAGATGGACTGGCAGCGGGTGTATCTACTATTGCCCTAATTACGATTGCTGCGATGGCAATGATTATGAGTAACGGTTTTGTTATTGCGATGGCATCTATTTTAGCGGCTGCAACGATTGGGTTTTTATTTTTCAACTTCCATCCTGCGAAAATTTTCATGGGTGATACAGGTGCGTTATTCCTAGGATTTATGATTTCTGTTTTCTCCTTATTAGGATTTAAAAACATTACAGTCATTGCATTAATTATCCCAGTTATTATGTTAGGTGTACCGATTTCTGATACATTTTTTGCGATTGTCCGACGCTTACGTATGAAAAAGAAATGGTCTGACCCAGATAAATCGCATTTACATCACCGTTTACTTGACCTTGGTTTTTCACATCGCCAAACGGTCCTTATTATTTACGGTATTGCCATGATCTTTGGTTTAATGGCGATCATCTTCTCGATGGCAAAAGTGTGGGGGGCCATTTTACTCATTACAGTCATATTAGTTGCAATTGAGCTGTTCGTTGAAATAATTGGACTTGCTGGGAAAAACTACAAACCACTACTTAATTTAGTGCGGATATTTAATAAATAATTTATAGCTACTATTCATCAATTGAATAGTGGCTTTTTTGTATGTAAAGAGTAGCTTGGGATTGATTTCCGTTGCACCAGCGTGCTTTCCTGGGGCGTCCAATGAGCCTCCGGGGTCTCTGGCCAACATCGTGTTGGCCGAATCCGCTCGGAGTAGAGTGGGCGGTGGATAACAAAAAAACAGCTAGGAAAGTCGGTTACATGACTGTCTTAGCTGCTTCGTTTATTTTACTGTTGTAATGGATCTGTAGTTGTTTCTAGTTGTGTTTGCTCTGTACCTTCTGATTGAGATACATTTGATGAATCAGGAATTAAGCTGAGATGACTTTTTAGTATATGTTGAGTTTCGGCAAGTGATTGCTCATCTAATTTATAATAATAAACACCTGTAGACATATCGTCGTACCCTTGTAATGTTAACGTATCAATTCGAGGGACACCTTGTGAAATATAGCTAAAGAAGCCTTTCATTTCCTTGAATGTCATATCCGTTTTCATATTATTCCCTACAGCTTCGATTAAATCATCGTATTTTGTAATAGATGAAACGGAAGCAACTTGCTCTGCGATCGCTTTTAATATTTCTTGCTGACGTTTACCACGCTCGATATCATTGTCTTGTTTACGTGTACGGGCAAGTGCTAGAGCTTGACTACCATTTAATTTTTGTAAACCAGGCTGTAAACTAATTGTATTGTGGTCATACTCATCTTTTTCTAGCATTGCATATGGTACTTCTACTTCAATTCCACCCAGTGCATCAACAATATCGATAAATGCATCGAAATTCATTCGTACATAATAATCAACTGGAATATCGAATAGTTCTTCAATTGTTTCAATTGTTGCAAATGTGCCACCGTAAGCATGGGCGTGAGTGATTTTGTCGTTATATCCAACATACGGAATATATACATATGAATCACGTGGAATACTTACTAATTTTACAGTCTTTGTTTTATTATTTAATGTAGCGAGCAACAATGCATCCGAACGAGCATTCTCACCTTGACCACGCGTTTCGCTATCATCAATACCAATAAATAAAATGGATACATTATCTTCAACTGGTTCAACTTTTGTTTCACGTTTAACAGATACCTCTCGATTTTCCACAGCTTCATAGGCTTGGTCGACAGCGTGCTCTGCCTTTTTTGCTAAATACATTCCATAAGCTGATGCGCAAATGAGCAATGATGTTGCTAATATTAAACATACTTTTAGAATGAGAGAAAATCTTGAGTTTGTCTTCTTCCTCTTGAATGAACGATTCATATTAATTCTCCTCTAGTATTAGGAATCTAGCTATATATAGAAATAGTTAAAATAATCAATACTATTTATTATACTATGCACGCTTATTTCAGTAAATCAATTTTCAACTACATACGCGGAAATTCGATAAATTGCTTGTCTGCACAAGTAATAACTGCTTGCCCGTTTGTCAGCTCAGTTACCCAAGATGTGAATAGTTCTTCGTCATTTTTTAATACGAAAACATATATATCGACAGTATCTGCATATTGGATATCACGTAACATATAATGGGACCCACGTATTTCATTTTCAACTTTGCCGAGCCATGTATAATCAATAGAAACTTTCATTAAATAGTGCATTTTGCGTTCTACTACTTGAGCTGCTTGAATGCCTTCAGTAGTCGCTTTTCCGTAAGCGCGGATCAGTCCGCCCCCACCAAGCTTGATGCCACCAAAATAACGAGTTACTACCACGACAGTATCTTTTAACCCTTGTTTTTTTAGCACTTCTAACATAGGAACGCCAGCTGTACCGTTTGGTTCCCCGTCGTCATTTGCTTTTTGAATATTGTCGAATTCCCCCACTAGATAGCAAGAGCAATTATGAGTCGCAGAGGGGTGCATTTTTTTTATTTTATCAATAAAATCCAGTGCTTCTTGCTCATTTTCTGCACGGTCCACATAGGCGATAAAACGAGATTTTGATATAGTAATCTCATTTTCTCCATATCCTTTTACTGTAAAATAGTCTTTGCGCATTATAATTTCTCCTTTAATTTCCATTAATTAGATGGTACTATAATTATAAAATTACTTAAAAATTGTTTAGAAAATGCTATAATAGAGTAGAACTATTGTATCTATAAGTAGAAACGTGTAAATACATAGAGTTTAATGTTACACATTGATTAGAATGGGGAAAAAATATGTTTCCAAATGAAAAATTCGATATCGCCTCACTTGATGTAATTTTTAATCGGATGCTTGAAACAATTACAAATTCAAAAGATGATATTTTTATTATAAGCGAACAAAGCCGACGAAGCTTTGAAGAAATGCAAAAAGAATTAGAAATCGTACGTAAAGAAATCTCGATGGTCATCGATGAAGGTGACCATTTAGAAAAATCAACGCAACTTGCGAAGCAGAGACTCGTCACAGTAAGTAAGGCTTTTGAAACTTTTACTGAATCCCAAGTTCGAGAAGCTTATGAAACAGCAAATAATTTTCAAGTAAGATTATTACTCGTACAAGCTAAAGAAAAGCAATTACGAGAAAAGCGAGATGATTTGGAACGTCGTATGAAAGCGCTATACGATACCATTCAACGTGCTGATCATTTAGTGAATCAAGTCAATGTAGTGGTGAATTATTTAACATCGGATTTAAAAGACGTTGGACTAGCATTAGAACAGGCAAAGTTAAAGCAAGATTTCGGTATCAAAATTATTGCTGCCCAAGAAGAAGAACGAAAGCGCCTTTCACGTGAAATCCATGATGGGCCAGCCCAAATGATGGCAAATGTCTTGATGCGCTCTGATTTAATTGAACGTACTTACCGTGAAAAAGGCGTTGAGCAAGCACTCAGTGAAATTTCTGAGCTAAAGCTTACGGTAAGAAATGCATTGTCAGAAGTGCGTCGTATTATCTATGATTTACGTCCAATGGCACTGGATGATTTAGGTATCGTCCCAACGTTGAAAAAATATTTATCAACAGTTATGGAATATAATAAAGGCGTTGATATTCAATTTCAATCCTTTAATCCTGAAAATAGATTAAATTCAAACTATGAAGTAGCCATTTTTCGACTTGTACAAGAGTCGGTCACAAATGCGATTAAACATGGTGGGGCAACTGATATAATTGTGAAAATTGAGTGGCTTCCAAATATGGTGAATATTAGTGTGAAGGATAATGGAAAAGGTTTCGATCCGAATGTTGTAAAGGATAATTCTTTTGGCATTATTGGCATGCAAGAAAGAGTTGATTTGTTAAAAGGTGAAATGAATATTCATAGCAGTATGGGTAGAGGTACAATTGTAATGTTTAAAATTCCTTTATCAAAAGATTAAATAGATTAAAAAGACGTATAAACTTTAGGGGGAAAAAAGATGACGAAAATTATCATTGTAGATGACCACCAATTATTTAGAGAAGGTGTAAAACGTATTTTGGATTTTGAAGATACGTTTGAAGTAGTAGCTGAAGGGGATGACGGCACAGATGTAGTGCAATTATACCGTATGAATATGCCAGATGTTGTTTTAATGGATATTAATATGCCAACTAAAAATGGCGTTGATGCAACAGCTGACTTAATCGCAGAATTCCCAGAAGCGAAAGTGATTATGTTATCCATTCATGATGACGAATCCTATGTAACACATGCTCTTAAATCCGGAGCATTAGGCTATATGTTAAAAGAAATGGATGCGGACGAAATTGTTGAAGCGATTAAAGTAGTGGCCAATGGTGGTTCTTATTTACATCCAAAAGTTACGAAAAATTTAGTAGCCGAATTCCGCCGTCTTTCAGAGCATGAGAATAAAGGGAATTTCCACCAAACAGAAATTCGCCGTCCATTCCACTTATTAACGAAGCGTGAATGTGAAGTGCTGCAGCTGTTAACGGATGGACAAAGTAATCGCTCAATCGGCGAAACATTATACATCTCTGAAAAAACAGTGAAAAACCACGTATCAAGTATTTTACAAAAAATGAACGTAAACGACCGTAC
>DEQI01000200.1 GCA_002360295.1 Planococcaceae bacterium UBA3370 | reverse complement strand
ATTTGGGTCAAAAATTACATGTTGTAAATAAGTATGGACATGAACATAGTAAACATTATAGTGATATGTTTAAATATATTGATTTAATTATAGTAGATGAGATTGATCGTCTTAAAGTGCAACATTTAGAGCAATTAAGAGCTATTTATGATGAACATAATTTAGCAATGATATTTATTGGTATGCCAGGCATTGAGAAGAAATTATCTCGTTATCCTCAATTATATTCGCGCATAGGTTTTGCGCATGAATTTGATAATCTAAGCAAAGATGAAACGCATCATATATTAGAATATAAGTGGCAAGATTTAGGATTTGATTTAAAACTCGAAGATTTTACTGATTATGAGGCAATAACAACGATTATTAAAATTACAAAAGGGAATTTTAGGCTGATTCATCGTTTATTTGCGCAGATAGATAGAGTTATGGATATCAATGGCTTAGATAAAATCAGTACAGAAGTTGTAGAAACAGCTAGAGATAGTTTAGTCATAGGTATTCGTTAATAGAAAAAGCAATATACTTTAATATAGTACATTGCTTTTTCTCATTTATTAAGTGAAATTATTCTCATATACCAAGTAAAGTGACAAGTAAGTTGTTGAATTTATCGCAATTAAAACGTATGATTAGGGTGTATATTAATTTTGGAGTGAAAATAAATGATTATAGGTTATGCAAGAGTATCTTCGATAGATCAAAATTTAGAAAGACAATTGGATAATTTAAAGACGTTTGGTGTGGAGAAAATCTTTACAGAGAAACAATCAGGCAAATCAGTGGAAAATAGACCTGTATTTCAAGAAGCCCTTAATTTTGTAAGAATGGGAGATCGATTCGTTGTGGAATCTATTGATCGTTTAGGACGTAACTATGATGAAATTATTGAAACTGTGAATTATTTAAAAGAAAAAGACGTTCAGTTAATGATTACCAGCTTACCTATGATGAATGAAGTGATTGGCAATCCATTACTGGATAAGTTTATGAAAGATTTAATCATTCAAATATTAGCAATGGTTTCAGAACAAGAGAGAAATGAAAGTAAACGTCGACAAGCGCAAGGAATTCAAGTTGCGAAGGAAAAAGGCGTATATAAAGGGCGCCCCTTACTTTATTCACCAAATGCTAAAGACCCACAGAAACGTGTTATTTATCATCGCGTGGTGGAAATGTTAGAAGAAGGGCAAGCAATTAGTAAAATTGCCAAAGAAGTTAATATTACAAGACAAACAGTTTATAGAATTAAACATGATAAGGGATTATCTTGATAAATTGATTGTCAATACAACTGAGCGTTTCTCACAGCATTCTAAAACGCATATTAACCTTCGTTTCATAAATTGCTACATCAAAACCAGAGAAAGTAATTTGAAAAGCGGTTTGTCTTCCTTATGTTGCCCCATCAACTATTATGAATTTTTTGAAACTCATCGTTAATTCTCCTTAATATAATCCTGAAAACCACAATATACTCTTATGTTAACAAATTACAATAAAAACCTAAAAAAGCAAAAAATCATAAAAGTAAAATAGTAAATTTTATCATTTTTTGTATTTTAATCCTCAGAGGCGTATATTAAAAGTATAAAGAATTGGAATATTAAGAAATTATACTTATTAAAAGGGTGATGTTCTTATGTATTATACTAATAGTAATTATGAAGCTTTTGCGCGTCCGAAAAAACCAGAAAACGTTGATAAAAAATCAGCATATTTGATTGGATCAGGTTTAGCTTCACTAGCAGCAGCATGTTTTTTAATTCGTGACGGTCAAATGAAAGGTGAAAATATCCATATTTTAGAAGAATTAAACATCTCAGGGGGAAGTTTAGACGGTATTAATATGGAGCATCATGGATTTGTTGTACGTGGTGGTAGAGAAATGGAAAATCATTTTGAATGCTTATGGGATTTATTTAGAAGTATTCCATCATTAGAACAACCTGAAGCATCTGTGTTAGATGAATTTTATTGGTTGAATAAGGAAGATCCTAACTATTCAAAATGTAGAGCCATTTATAGTGGGGGAAAACGTATTGAGACCGATGGCAATTTCACATTATCTAAAAAAGCAATTAAAGAAATTTTAAGTTTATGCATGAAAAAAGAAGAAGATTTAGAAGATGTTAAAATTTCCGAAGTTTTCACTGAAGATTTTTTAAACTCTAATTTTTGGTTATATTGGAAAACGATGTTTGCTTTTGAACCTTGGCATTCAGCAATGGAAATGCGGCGATATCTTATGCGTTTTGTTCACCATATTGGTGGTTTGGCAAATTTTAGTGCTTTAAAATTCACTAAATATAACCAATATGAATCTTTAGTATTGCCAATGATAGAATATCTTAAGTCATATGGTGTGCATTTTGAATACGGTGTTCAAGTTGACAATATATTGGTCGATTCAACATCATCTAAGAAAATTGCACGAGAACTTCTTATAAACAAAAATGGTAAAACAGAGTCTATACCCTTAACTTTAGATGACCTTGTTTTTGTAACAAATGGTAGTATTACTGAAAGCTCAACTTATGGGAATAATGACCATCCTGCTCCACCAACGAAAGCATTGGGAGGTAGTTGGACATTATGGAAGAATCTAGCTAATCAGAGTCCAGAATTTGGAAGACCTGAAAAATTCTGTGATTATATTCCAAATAAAAGTTGGCTAGTATCTGCAACAACAACAACTAATAATAAAAAAGTTATTTCTTATATTGAAAAGTTAAGTAAACGAGATGTGTTATCTGGTCGTACCGTTACAGGGGGGATTGTAACAGTAGCTGACTCTAGTTGGCAACTTAGTTTTACAGTCAACCGCCAACAACAATTTAAAGAGCAGCCTAAAAATCAAGCAAGTATATGGATATATGCATTGTACTCTGACGTCAAAGGTGATTTTATTAAAAAACCAATCACTGAATGTACAGGTAGTGAAATATGCCAAGAGTGGTTATATCATATGGGAGTGCCACAAGATGAGTTAGTTGAATTGGCACAAACAGAATGTAATACGATTCCTGTTTATATGCCTTACGTGACAGCTTACTTTATGCCAAGAGCATACAAAGATCGTCCATTGGTTGTTCCTAATGGCTCTAAAAACTTAGCATTTATAGGTAATTTTGCTGAAACAGAACGTGATACAGTATTCACAACTGAATATTCTGTACGTACGGCTATGGAAGCTGTATATCAATTATTAGAAGTAGACAGAGGTGTACCTGAAGTGTATGCTTCTGAATTTGATGTACGTGTACTTATGGATGCTTATTATCAATTAAACGATCGTAAATCATTACCTGAATTAGTTAATAAGAACTTTCTTAAACGTTCAGTTCTAAAAAAAGCGATGGAAAAAATACATGGCACATTCATTGAAGAATTATTACGCAAACATAAGTTATTATAAAAGTGGTTCTGTTGCAAAGTAACTTTTAAAAGGCATAC
>DEQI01000115.1:6071-7700 GCA_002360295.1 Planococcaceae bacterium UBA3370 | reverse complement strand
CCTATTACACAACAGAGTCTTTCGTGTTTAGCTCATTATGGTACGCTCGTTCAGTTTGGAAATAGTAGTGGGCTAGCAGGTTCGATTTCGACATCTGATGTTCATAGTAGCTGCCGAAATATAAAAGGCTTTAGTCTAGGTACGACTCGTAAGGAAGATCCGAAGCGATTAGCACCAATTGTTGAAAAAGTGTTTCGGTATTTTGAGGAAGGGTCAATAACGATTCCAATAGCTGAAATTATCCCTTTAAAAGATGTGAAACATGCACACGGATTAATGGAAAGTCGTCAGCATAAAGGGAAGATATTATTGCAGCTATCATAGGGATCTTTTAGAGGCAATAGTCTGTGAAGCCTTTAGGTTTGCTTAGTTATTTATCTAATATTGAAAGTTATTTATCAAATCCCTAGTGTTATTTATCAAATATACGAAGTTATTGATCTAATGTACAAAAATATTTATCTAACGGTATTCATAGAGCTTTATAATGTAAAAACAGATTGCACAATTTTCTAAGCCCATCAAAAAAGATGTTAGTGGAAAATTACTAACATCTTCTATAATGATGAACTTAATTTGGCGATGGCTTGTTTCGTATTGCCATTCACTTCTGCAAGGGTTTCTTGCACTTTTTCGAAATCTGCGTTTGTCTTAAGCATGACAATGGCTGGTTTTACTGCAAAATTCGTCTTGTTTAAAATTTGTTCTGCCTGTTCAAGTGGGCAATTAGTCGACATCATCACGATTCGTTTTGCACGCTCCACTAGTTTTTTATTGCTCGCATAAACATCTACCATTAAATTTTCATATACTTTTCCTAATTTCACCATAGTAATGGTGCTAATCATATTTAAAATCATTTTATGAGAAGTCGCTGCCTTTAAACGTGTTGAGCCCGTCAAAATTTCTGGTCCAACCTCTACTTCAATCGCTTCATCCGTATATTGGCCAATTTCTGAGTTTCTATTGCTTGTTAGGCTGACAGTGAATGCTCCCTTTGATTTCGCATGCTTGATAGCACCAATCGTATAGGGTGTTGTACCGCTCGCTGTAATACCTATGACAGTGTCCCATTTGGTAATAGACTTTTCTGCTACATCTCTTTTTCCTGCCTCGCTGTCATCCTCTGCATTTTCAACGGCGTGAAAAAAAGCTGAATTTCCACCGGCCATGATGGTTTGAACTAAAAGGGGATCCGTCATAAACGTTGGGGGGCATTCGGCTGCATCCATCATGGCTAAGCGGCCACTTGTGCCAGCACCTACATAAAAAATGCGTCCACCATATAATAAATTATCGACCACTTTCATAATGACCTTTTTTACAGTTGGTAGCACTTGTGCGACAGCTTGAATGACATGCTCATCTTGGCGGTTCATAATGCTTAAAATTTCCCCAATTGTTAATTCATCTAAATTCATCGTTTCAACATTACGTTTTTCGGTCGTCAATGGCTGTTCGTTCATATCAGCCCTCCTTTTACGTTCTCCCAAGAAGTAAGAATATTTTCCTTTATCACGTCATCTATAAAAATTTGATAAGCATGCAGCGCTAATATATAGGCACCTACTTCACCAGTAACTTCTGGCTTTGTATAGTTTAATGACGGAAAATGTTGTTTTAATTGCT
>DEQI01000115.1:0-5853 GCA_002360295.1 Planococcaceae bacterium UBA3370 | reverse complement strand
GGATGCTGTACATGAAAATGGGTCAATATATTTTGTTGGAATGGTCGCATTGGAACCTTCGCATCATAGGACTCCAAAATAGAGCGTATAGCCATTTTTCCAAGGTGAAACCCGCTGCCTTCGTCCCCTAACAAATAGCCCCAGCCGCCTACTCGAAAAGTATGCTCACCATTCCAGCCATAAACGATAGAACCTGTCCCTGCAATTAATAATGTTCCTGAATTCCCCCATGTACCTGCTGCTAAAGCGGCATGCGCATCACTTAGAATGATTATTTTGTCAAACAACTTACTACCTGCAAAGGATTGATATATTTTTTCCCTTTCATATACTCGATCTGCCCCAGCTAAACAAATATAAATTTGAAGCACATCGTCTAAAGGGATGTTTGTGTGGGATAGAGTGTTTTCAATCAAATTTTTCAACATGTCATGTAATTGAGCTAGTGGAATCGCGTTTATATTGCCAGATGTGCTTACTGTATGACTAATAATATGGCCCTCTATGTCTCCGATAACACAACGCGTTTTTGTTCCACCACCGTCAATACCAATCAAATATTGTTTGGCTATGCTCAACACCTTATTTCCTATTGTTTTCTAATGCAATTAAGTTGTGCAGTATCCGTCGAAATCTATGAATAGTACACTGTCGCCCGTAATGTACGCGATTTGTTAATAGTACAATGACGATTTCTTGCGCATCTGACACCCAAATGGACGTCCCAGTAAATCCCGTATGTCCAAAACCATCCTGTAAATATTGACCTGAAAAATTTGGATGACTATACAGTTGCCAGCCTAATCCGCGCTGTTCATCATGCCCCTTCGTATAAGATTGTTTGCTAAGTTGTTTCGTTTTCTCTGCAAGGATAGAAGATTGCCCCTCCATAAACGCTTGTGCAAAACGAGCTAAATCTTTAGCGGTTGAAAAGAGTCCTGCATGACCGCTCACACCACCAAAATAATGGGCATTTTCATCATGAACATCCCCCCATTGGTAATCTTGTAAATGATCGCGATATTCAGTTGCCGCTATTTGCCACTGTAAACTAAGTGGGGGAGTAAATAGCGTTTGCTTCATTTGTAATGGCAGAAAGATATTTTTTTCTGCAAACAAATCAAGTGGTTCCCCAGTAACTTTTTCTAGGAGCATACCAAGCAAAATATAATTCACATCACTGTAAATCACTTCTGAATCTATTACTTTACGATTTTGTATTTGCGAAATGACTTCTAATGGCTTTCTATGGGGCTCCAAATAAAACTTCACTTCTGGTTGAAAGCCACTCGTATGTGTCAGTAAATGTTTAATTGTTACTTCTTCATGATATCCTTGTAACTCCGGGAAATAGTAAGCGATTGAATCATCTAAGTCGAGTAATCCTTGTTCTAGCAATAACAAAATGGCAGGAGCTGTTGCCACCACTTTTGTTAATGAGGCAACGTCAAATAATGTATTTTCATTCATTAAAATATCCTTTTTAACATGTGCCTTGCCAAAAGCTTTAGTGAGTACAATATCCTTTTTATTTGCAATACAAAGGACTGCGCCTGGTAATACATTTTGTTCAATGGATTGTTCAATAAATCGTTGGGCTGCTTGGAATTCCATATGATTCCTCCTATTTAATGGCCCCTTCTGTCATTCCCTTGACAATGGAACGTTGGAAAATTGTATAGAAAATAATGACTGGAATAACTGCAATACATAAACCTGCAAATAATACACCCCACGCACTTTCATATTGAGCTTTCGTTTTTAGTAGGTTCATCGCTACCCCTAGTGTATTTTTGCTTTCAGTTTGTAATATGATGAGCGCCATGAAAAACTCATTCCAATAAGAAATGGCATTTAAAATGGTAACGGTCATAATCCCAGATTTGATTAACGGTGTAACGATTTTAAACAAAATGCCATAAGGACTCATCCCATCGACTTCGGCTGCTTCTTCAAGCTCCTTTGGAATATTCCCAATAAAACTAATTAAAATAAAAATAGTAAATGGCACATGTGAAATGGCGTATACAAGGGATAATGCCCATAAATTATCTAGTAAATTGAGCTTCATTAATAAGAAGAAGAGGGGAATCCATCCTAAAACAGATGGAATCATCATGGAAGCTAAATATACATTTAATAGCACTTCGCCAATTTTTGAGCGAATTCGTTCTAATGCGTATGCGGTCGGGATTGATAGTAATAATGTTAAAACTGAACCTAAAACGGTAACGAAAAAACTATTTAAAAAGGCACGACCAATATTAAAGTCATTCCAGGCACGTACAAAGTTTGAAAAGTTAAACGTTTTCGGGAGCGCCCATGGTGAAGTAAATATTTCAGCATTCGTTTTAAATGCGCCCATAAACATCCAAACTAGTGGGAGAATTACGATCATAGCCCATAGTAAAAGCGGAATTCGTACAAGTATTTGTGAAAAAGCTTTCATCATAATCCTCCTTTTAATATTCTACTTTTTCTTTTTTCAAAATAAATTGTGATATTAATACGGTGCCCAGTGACACGACTAAAATTAATACGCCGATTGCCGCGCCATAGCCAAATTGGAAGTCCTCAAATGCGCGTTGGTATAAGTACGAGCCCATTACTTCCGACGCACTTCCTGGTCCACCGCCCGTCATCACCTGTACTAATACGAAAGAGCCGTTTAATGATGTAATAATGATATATAAAATGGAAGTTTTAATTTGAGGCCAAACTAAAGGTACAGTTATTTGCCAAAATTGTTGCCATTCTGAGGCGCCATCTATTTCTGCTGCTTCGTATAAGCTTTTCGGAACATTAGAAATTCCCCCCATAAGCAATAGCATGAATAGTCCGATTCCTGCCCAAATCGCAGGAATAGCAATACTTGGTAGTACCCAAGTCATATCTCCGAGCCAAGGACGAGCCCATTCGGTTAATCCAATTTTCGTTAAAAAGCTGTTAACAATTCCGATACTTGGATCATAAATGAACTGCCATAAAATACCGATGACTACAACGGACATAATGTTCGGAAAGAAAAATACGATACGATAAAAGGGGGCCTCTTTGATTCGAAGCTGTGTTAATGCGACAGCAAAAAATAAAGAGAGCGTCATAATCCCTATAATTTTTATAAATACGAAGAAGAAGTCATTAAATATTGCCTTTTTTATCACTGAATCATTCCAAAGTTTTACGTAATTTTCTAAACCAATAAATGTTTTGACCGAGCTCGTGCCTGACCATTCAAAAAAGGAATAATATAAGCCTCCGAGCATCGGGTACACGGTAAAGACGAGAAATAATATAAATGTTGGAAGTAAACAAAAGGCTAAAAATAAGTAATATTGTTTGGATTTATAAGCCATTTACTCCTTCCTCCTCTCATTGGAGTCTATAGAGAAAGGAAGGGGAGGCTAGAAAGAAATCTTTCCAAACATCCCGAATCCTTTCATTATCAATTACACCTTAGCCGTCATTTCATACCATATACATGTCGTTATTTCCGTAATTCTTGGGCTTTTTTTGTCAATATTTCGACAAATTGCTCCGCTGTTTTCTTCCCTAATAAAACTTCGACAAGTTGTAGTTTAATTTCATTCGTAATTTCTACAGCGATTTTTTGTTCATCTGCGTTCGGCGTGTGACGTTGATAAATTTGTACAGCACTTGGATTATTAATCATGTCATTGATCCCCGTTAAGAACTTCGGCACATTTGTATTCCCAGAAAGATCTACACTTTTTAAATTCATAATCGCTCCTGTTGATGCCGCAAAATCTTGTGCATACTGTTCTGTGAAAATAAACTCAAGGAATGCTTTTGCTGCTTCCGGATTTTTTGCCTTTTCAGCAACTGCTATTGTACGAATATCGGGTACTAATGCTAATGGTTCTCCTGGATCATTCATAGGTGTTGGTGTAAACCCAAATTGGAAATCGCCTGGTGTGTCATTTTTCATTTCGTTTGGTAACCAGAAGCCTACCGGAATATAGGCATTTTTATGAAGTAAGAAATTCATTTGTGATTGCGTATGGTTATAGGCCGCAAATCCAGAATCTACTACTTTAGCATCTACCATTTTCTGAACCTTTGTCATCACTTCTAAAACTTCTGGCTTTTGCCATGCTTCTACTACACCATTTCTTAAATCATTTAAAAATTCTTCTCCACCTGCTGCTGCAAATGCTGGATTTAATACACCACGTTCAAAGTATTGCGGATGTTGACCAGTCGTAATAAATGGTGATATACCAGTATCTGCTTTAATTTGCTCCATTGAACTTAACCAAGTATCAAAATCTGTTGGAGCTTGCCAATTATTATCTTCAAACCATTGTGAGTCATACCAAATGCCCCATGTATCAAATACAAGTGGTAAGGAATAAATTTTACCGCCATCAATTTCTTCAGCAGGTACAATGAAACTTTCCAATAATGGAGTTCCATTTTCCATCTTTAAATCTTTTACGAAACTACTAATATCCATCAATTGGCCTTCTGCAATCATTTGCGTTTCGTTTGCGCCAGCTCCATCGATATACACAACATCTGGTGGATTATTTGAAATCCAACGAGTGTTCATTTCTGTATTAATATTGGGCCCAGCATGCTCAACAATTTCTAAATTTGGGTTCTCTTTTTTAAAATCGCCAATGACTTGTTTCCACCATTCATCTCCGTAACCACCTACGAAATATTGAATTTCTAATGTACCGGATAAACCTTCTTCTTTTGTCGGTTCAGTTGTTGTGCTAGTTGTTGTAGTATTGTCAGTATTCGTTTCTGATGCTGTATCCTCTTTCGGTGTATCTTCTGAACAAGCTACTAACAACATCAACAATCCTACAAATGCAAACAATAACCAAAATTGCCTCAACCCTTTTTTGTGATTCATTAGTAAACACCCCTTATTGGTATTTATGTCAACTACTAAAAAATAGTTTCCACCGTTGATTAGCGAGAATAAGCTGCGATTGTTTTTCTCGTACTGTCTAACACTTCAATCGATTGATCAAAATTTAAGGTTGCTACCGCCGTAAACAAAATATCAATTAATGTTAATTGTGCAATTCTAGATGCAGTAGCTGAACTCCGAATCATCGCCTCATTTGAAACAATAAATAAGGAATGATCCGCATAAGTCTGTAATGCATTTCTTTTGTTTTGCGTCATCGTGATGATGGTTGCGCCATTTTTTTTTGCCTCTGATACCGTATTGATTATTTCTTTTGTTTCACCTGAAAAGGATATAGCAAAAATAATATCCTCATGTTTTACATGTGTTGCGGCAATTAATTGTCCATGACTATCCGTAATGGCTTCACACCATTTATCGATTCTCTTAAACTTATGTTCTAAATCAAGTGCTACTACCGCAGAAGCTCCTACACCAACTACTATAATTTTTCTAGCATTATTCAGTTGTTGGATAATTTTATTTAGCTCACGTAGATCATTTGCTATTAATGTCTGTTGTATAGATTGTATGTGATGAACACTGATTGCTTGAATCATTTGATCAATTGTTGAGTTTTTTTCGAGCTCTAAATAGGGAGTTTTTTCTTTAGATTGACCTAGTGAAGTGGCTATACTTAACTTTAAATCTCTAAATCCTTTGAAATGTAGGGCACGGCACATCCGTACAATGGTCGCTTCACTTGTTTTTGTTTCTAAAGATAGCTTCGCAATCGGCATATGTATAATTTTTTCAGTATTTTTCACAATAAACTCCGCCACAATCTTTTCGGTTGGCTTTAATAAACCGATCCCAGAACGAATTCTTTCTATCCCATTTTCGACCATTTCCATACACCTACTTTATTTGTGATTGTAATTAAGTTTCAAGAAAATTCAGATAAAAAG
>DEQI01000319.1 GCA_002360295.1 Planococcaceae bacterium UBA3370 | reverse complement strand
GGTTTTTGGGCACTTGCTTATTCGGGCTATATTCCAAAAGTGATGAATGCCCTTAATAATGCCAGTTTTGCCATTGTCGCTGGTATTGGTGGGATTTTAGCGTTAAATAGCAATGGTCAAGTAACAATTGGAACGATCGTTATTTTCACAGAATATGCTCGACAATTTACACGTCCGCTTAATGATTTAGCAAACCAGTTTAATACAGTTTTATCTGCTATTGCTGGTGCCGAGCGTGTGTTTGCGATTATGGATGAACAAGCAGAAGTGGAAACAGGGAAATTGAAAGAAAATACCCCATTACGTGGGGCTGTAGCCTTTCGTGATGTGTCATTTAAATACGAACAAGCAGAAGAAGATTATACACTGCGTAAAGTCAGCTTTCGTGTAGAGCCTGGGCAAACAGCAGCATTAGTTGGTGAAACAGGTGCTGGAAAAACGACGATTATGCAGTTAATTGCGCGTTTTTATGATGTAGATGCAGGGGCCGTATTATTTGACGATATCAATGTACGTGACTTTACACGTGAGACGTTGCGTAGTCAAATGGCGTTTGTACTGCAAGATCCGTTTTTATTTGAAACGACAGTTATGGAAAATATCCGCTACGGAAAACTAGAAGCGAGTGACGAGGAAATTATAGAAGCGGCGAATAAAGCGAATGCACATGATTTTATTATGCAGCTACCAAATGGATACAATACGATATTAGCTGCTGATGGTAGTGAAATTTCACAAGGACAAAAGCAACTATTGTCAATCGCAAGGGCTTTAGTGGCTGATCCCGTCATATTACTTTTAGACGAAGCGACAAGCAGTATCGATACAGTGACTGAAATGAAAATTCAAGAGGCACTTGAAAAACTAATGCAAGGCCGAACAAGTTTTGTGATTGCTCATCGATTAAATACGATTCGAAATGCAGATGTCGTATTTGTTATGCGGAAGGGTGAATTGGTTGAGGCAGGTTCACAGCAGGAACTGATTGCTCAGGGTGGTATTTATGCATCTATGCTAGCTGCGCAAGATGAGTTAGGGTAATAGATAATCAACATAAAGAAAGTATGAACTTTATTCGTTCTAGTTGCACGAATGAATCGCTTCTACTAATATTAAGTTCATATTTTACGCGAAGTGGAGTTTAGTATATGAATTTTTCAGCCATTACAGTATCGTTTCCGATAGATGAGGAGACATATAGCGAAATGAAAGCGTTGTGTGAAGAGGCAGCACAGGAAGACTGTGCTAACTATGAATTAGTGATGAATCTTCATACAGCGAGAAATTACGAGATGTCGGGATTTTTTATTTTAGTGTATGATGATGAACAAAATAAACTGGCAGGTATGGCGAGTGCAGTCGATATGATGGGGTTAAATACGTTCGAATGGTCGTTACTCGTATCACCCATGTATCGTAAAATAGGCATTGGTAATGCTTTATTTAGTACTTTACATGAAGGATTAGAGATGCGAGGGGCAGTAGGAGAGCTAGCGTTAACAGTAGAAAACAGTCCATTTGGCGCAAGTTATTTAACGGAAAAAGGATATCAATATAGCTTTTCTGAGGCGACATTAGAAGCGAAGGCGGAGTTTATGATGCCTTATGAAGGACTATGTATTCGTCCATTTAGCCATTCAGATCGAGAGGCACTTGTTACGATATTTAGTTCAGCATTTGGAGATACAGCTGAAGAAGCAAATGAACTGATTGATTTCAATAGTACATCTGCAGACTTGGTTTTATGGGTAGCTGATATGAATGGTCAAGTTGTTGGAACCGTAACAACTCGAAAAGATGGAGAAGTCCAATGGGTAACGGCGCTAGCAGTTCATTCAAACTATGAGGGGCGTGGCATTGGTACAGCACTGCTCAACTGGGTAAAGGATTATGCGTTACGTGGAGGAGAAAAAACGGTACTACTTGACGTAGAAATCGAAAACAACCGGGCGTTAGCTGTTTACGAAAAAGCCAGCTTCATCAAAACGATGCAAATTGATTATTATGTGGTAGCGGGATAAATAGTTCAATCTAAACCTAACTCTATTAATTTTTTGTAAAAAATTATAATATATTATATGAAGAACATAATCGCCCTCTTTTTACCATATATTAATGGAAAAGGGGGCGGTTTTTTTGCGTTTACCTGCATTACCAAAAAGACAAGAAAAGAAGGAAAGACGCCCGAGTTTTAGTAAATGGCGTGAAAAGATTTTGAAAAGATGGTTTGTGAAAAAGCCTTTTTATAAAGTGCCTCCACGAAAAAAGTAGCATCTGAAGACTCATTTACTGCAAAGTGGATTTGTCATGCCTAAAGTAAAAAGGTTTTTTTAGATGGGCCAATCAAATACAGTTCATGCATCGCGCGGGTTAATGCTACGTACAGCAATTTTCGGTCAATGGCATGATTGTAAAACGGCGTATCAAAGGCAGCGATAATCACTGCGTCAAATTCGAGTCCTTTTGCTAAATGCGTTGGTATGACAAGAAGCTTTGATTGATCAATGCCGGAATTTTCATCCAGCTCAGTAGCACTTATACCGTGAGCAACTAATTTTTTGACAAATGCTTTCGCTTCGGCTGTCGTTTTACAAATAAGCGCTACACTGGAATGACCGTTCGCTAAAATTGCCTTATACGTTTCTGCGATAAGAGGTGCGTCAAAGGTATCTGCTTCAATGAAAACGGGCTCTTTACCGTGCCGAACAACGGGTTCAACTAGCGGTAAATCCTCATCCATTTGAATGAGAATTTGATTCGCTACCTCCATAATTTCAATTGTTGTACGGTAACTTTTTTGCAGTGTAGCATAGGTTGCCCGTGGGAATAATTCGAGAACCGGTGCCCATTTTGTAACCGATCGATAGCTATGAATACCTTGCGCGAGATCGCCAACCATTGTAAACATATCTGTTTCTAATCCCGTTTTTAAAGCTGCTAGCTGAAACAGACTATAATCTTGTACTTCGTCAATAAAAACAACACGCATTTTCCACTGATCGTCGACACCTTTAATATGAGCATGTAAATAGTAGAGAGCCGCTAAGTCTTCTAGCGCCCATTTTTCTTTTTCATGAGCCCGTATAAATAGCTCTTGTTCGTCTAATGCCCATTCTGGAGTAAGCTCTTGTAAAAGAAGACGATTTGTCAGGATTTCTCGATAAGCGGACTTAATCTTTAGCTTCTTAAACTTTTTCATATAGACAGCTGTTGTTGTTTTTGCTTCAGCTTTAATTTTAGGGATACGTGTGTCACGTTCATCTATATATTTTGTCACAATGCGGCGTCGGTTTTCTGCGTGACGAATCCCGTTTAGAGCTCGACCAAGTGCTTCATCATATCGCGCATTAAGGGTATTTAAAATGGCTGTTGTTTTCCGTTTTACTTCTGTTTGGATTACTTTTTTAATACGTTCTAATCGTTTTTCAATCGGCATATAGGCGAATTCGAGTAGAAAAAGCTTTTTTAAATGACTGCCACGCATAATACGATATTTTTCAATAAACACATCGTCAAAAAGGGCAGCAATCTGTAGTTCATGCTTCTTCAAAAAACGATTCATCATATCGCGATAAACGAGAGAACCTTTTACTTGTGAGATCGAAAAAGTAGAGGTGATTCCTGTATCACTTTCAATAATGTGCTCAAGCTGCTCATTGGGGTTTTGAAGTTTAAGCTTTATACCAATGGCATTTTGCACATAATCAGCATAAGTAGATTGGCAAATTTTATCGACTCCGAGCTCAGGTAAAACGTCACCGATATAGTCGATAAATAAATTGTTTGGTGCTAGAATCATGAGCTGTTCTGGCTTGAAATGCTCACCCATTGTGTATAAAAAATAAGAAATACGATGTAGGGCGATCGTTGTTTTCCCCGAACCAGCCGCACCTTGAACGAGAATGGGTTGGCGTAAATGGGCGCGGATGATTTCATTTTGTTCTTTTTGAATCGTAGAAACGATTTCTGTTAAACGGACATCTGCTTTTCCTGCAAGAGCCTCTTGCAAAAGCTCATCATTTGTTGTTAAATCAACATCTTGAAAATTGATTAAGTTGCCTTCTTCGATTTTATACTGTCGTTTAGCAAATAAATGTCCGCTATGCTCCTCGTCTCTCACTTGATAAGTAAGGTCGCCGAGTCTCCCATCGTAGTAAACATTAGCGACAGGGGAACGCCAGTCTACGATAATCGGTTCATTGGTCTCTCGATGGAATAGAGAGGTTTTTCCGATATACAAAAATTCTTCATTTTCTCCTTCGCGCTGGAAATGGATACGAGCAAAATACGGCTTTTTCATCACCGCTTCTAATCCTTCCTTTTGCGTCCGGGCCATTTCGAAAAAACGGGCATTTGATAATATATTCAAATAACTATCACTTGAATCTATGTATTCAAGGTTTGCCATAGCTGAACGTATATTTTCTTGTGCAGCTTTTAGTTCTCGATCCGATACGCCTAAAATCTCTTCCATATACGATTTCGTATATTCTAATCTCTTTACTTCTTTT
>DEQI01000116.1:3816-5242 GCA_002360295.1 Planococcaceae bacterium UBA3370 | reverse complement strand
TATTGTAAGAGCGTTTTCCTCCGTGCAGTGCATTAGGAGCATGTTCGTCTAATGAAAAATCTTGTCCCCGATTTTGCATCGCAATGCCTGTACCCGGAATAACAATGCCGGAGCCAAAGCCCATATAATTACTTTGAATATAAGACACCATATTACCATCATTGTCTGCTGTAGCTAAATAAACCGTCCCTCCATGTGGTAATGCCATAGGTAACGGTTCAGCTGCTTCCCCTGTAATTTGAGCCGCCTTCCTACGTGCATATTCTTCTGATAATAAATATTCGACTTTTACCGGCATACTTGCATGCTCCGTAATAAACGCTTTTCCGTCTGCAAACGCTGCTTTTAATGCTTCTATTTGCGCATGAATTGTTTCTACTTCTTGCCACTGAGGCTTTTCTAATTGCTTGTAAATGTTTAATGCCATTAGAGCTACAATTCCTTGACCATTCGGCGGAATCTCCCATACGTCATAGCCTCGATAATTAACAGAAACAGGTGTTACCCATTCTGGTTGAAAGCTTGCTAAATCTTCCTGCGACAAAAAACCATTATACTGCTTCATATATGTAATCATTTTTTCGGCAAGCTCTCCTTCATAAAAATCTCGTGCATTTGTTTCGGCTATTTTCTTCAGTGTTTCTGCATGGGCGGGAGAAGACCATGTTTCTCCTATTTTAGGTGGTCTTCCATTTGGAGCAAACGTTTCAAACCAAGCTGCAAACTCCTCACCTGTTGTCTTTTCTTTAAACTTTTTATACGCAATCTCCCAATATTTCCCCAAGATCGGCGTTAATGGGTAGCCTTTCTCCGCATAGCGAATGGCAGGAGCAAGTGTTTCTTGTAATGAGAGTTTACCGAATTTTTTTGATAGCTCTGCCCATGCCGCTGGTACACCAGGCACTGTTACTGGAATAACACCATATGTAGGTATGTTTGTACAACCTCTAGCACGCACTGCTTCAATCGAAATAGACTGGGGAGCGGGTCCAGAACTATTTAATCCATGCATTTCACCGTTCATCCAAACAATGGCAAAGGCATCTCCTCCAATGCCGTTCGATGTAGGCTCAACTACCGTTAATGCTGCTGCGGTTGCAATAGCAGCATCTACTGCATTTCCTCCTTTTTGTAATATCTCTAACCCCGCTTGAGCAGCTAATGGCTGTGATGTAGCGACCATCCCATTCTGTGCAAAAGTCGTATAGCGCTGTGATTGAAAAGGTTGTTTCAAAAAATCCATAAAACCCCATCCTTCTGTTCTAATATGATGAAAACTATAATTTCCTCAACAAACTGATTCATTAAAGGTCTGAGAAAAGTTTGTTGATTAGAGTGAAGTCAGCGTGACTCCATGAGGATTAAGCGTCACTAAGGAACGCTCCGCCGCATCGTGTGACAATTGCTCTGCGTGAAAGCAAAGCGA
>DEQI01000116.1:0-3645 GCA_002360295.1 Planococcaceae bacterium UBA3370 | reverse complement strand
TATTCTTAAATAAACCTGTATTAATACAGAGTTTTGTTATTGACCATATGAGGGGGATAGGGAAATGACAATTTTAGCAGGATTAAAAATTCTTGATTTTTGTTCTTCATTACCTGGACCATTTGCTACGATGATGTTTGCAGATTTAGGTGCAGAGGTTATTCATGTTGAATCCGCTCGCCGTGTTGATATGATGCGCATTATGCCACCAAAGGATCAGGACCATGAATCATATGTACATCAATATTTAAACCGATCTAAACGCTCATTGGCATTAAATTTAAAAACAGAAGAAGCCGTTTCCATTGTAAAAGGACTTATTCAGGAATATGACATTATTATCGAAGGATTTCGTCCTGGGGTAATGAAACGACTTGGACTTGATTATGATACTTTACGAGCTGTTAATCCGAATCTTATTTACTGTTCTATTACTGGCTACGGTCAAACTGGCCCCTATGCAAACCGACCTGGACACGATAATAACTATTTATCTATAGCAGGAATACTCGATCACTCTCGCTTAAAAGATAAAAAACCAGCTGCAATGGGGATTCAAATTGCCGATGTAGCAGGCGGTACATTGCATGCAGCAGTAGGGGTGCTCGCTGCAGCATTACATCGTGAAAAAACGAACGAAGGAAAATATATTGATGTATCCATGACAGATGCGGTATTTTCTATGAATGCCTTATCTGGCTCAGCCTATCTGGGGGGTGGGCATGTACCTCAACCAGAAGGAGAAATATTAAATGGTGGTACATTTTATGATTATTACAAAACTAAAGATGGCCGTTATTTTTCTGTAGGAAGCTTAGAGCCTCATTTTCGAAAACTACTATGTGAAGCGCTCGATATTCCAGAAATAATTGAGAATACGTTTAATGGATCAGCTTACACACAAACGCGTTTTAAAGAAGCTATTTATGACGCCTTTAGTACGAAAACATTTGCTGAATGGTTAGAAATTTTCAATGAAGATTTTCTTGGTTGTGTAGAGCCAGTACTGACCGTTGAAGAAGCTTGTAACCACCCTCAAATAAAAGCCAGAAATATGATTGTAGAGGTTCCGAAAGAGGATGGTACAACGCAACAGCAAATTAGTTCTGCCCTAAAATTTGACGGTATAGTACCTGTATTCAAATACGTAGGAGCAAAATTAGGAGCCCATACAGAAGAAATCTTAACGGCTCAAGGTTACACGATAACAGAAATTCATACATTACGAGAAAAAGGCGTGTTACAGTAGCTTTGTATAGCTGGGAAAATAAATCATAGGCACAAAATTTTCCATCATTTCATATATTATTAGTAGAAGGCTACGAGCAAAATCTATGTTCGGAGCCTTCATTTATTGAATCTTTTTTCTCTTTAAAACGTATTAGTAATAAAAGGGAAAAAATTAAGAAATTATTAACTTTTTATAATTATTTTCTTCAGATTTATTTGTTATTGTAAAGATGAGGTGATTTTAATGAGTAAGGTGATTTATATAGTATTAACCGAAACAGGCTCTTTACTTTCTCGCGCTATACAACTATATACACAAGAAAACTTTAATCACGTGTCGATTGCATTTGATCGTGATTTGCAGGAAATGTATAGTTTCGGACGCAAATTTGAAAATAATCCATTTATCGGTGGATTTGTGCAAGAAAGAGCTGATTCTAAACTTCTTCGCTCAGCAAATTGTGCCGTTTATGAATGCACTGTAACCGACGAACAATATGACATACTACAACAAAGAATTTACTATTATAAGCTACATATGGAAAAATACCGTTATAACTTTATCGGGTTAATCGGTATTGCTTGCCATGTTAAATTAAAGCGACAATATGCATTTTTCTGCTCCCAATTTATCGCTACTTTGTTTAAAGATGCAGGGCTTAATTTAGACGGGCGTTGTCCATATTTTATAAAACCAACTGACTTTGCACGTCTACGTTATTTAAATTTATGCTACCGCGGAAAATTGAGTAATTATATCTTTGTACCACGTACTGAACCGATGCCGAATATTCCAATTGATTCAATTGGAAAGCTGGCGTGAATGGTCGAAAGATGCGACAAATGAACGAAGCTGTTTAAAATGCGTTTCAATAAATAAATATTTCTTATAAATTTCCATGAGCTTTTCAAATAGCTCAAATTGCTCGGTTACCCATAATGCTTTTAAAATGTTACACAGATGTTTGGAAGTCATTTTCGCTATTTGTAAATATGGACTTTTCTTCTTATTATAATTGGCTAACCAACTATCTAGTGAATAACGGATGTGCTGAAGTGAACCATGCACAATATTGGCAATGTCTTGCTGTACATTTGCCTCTATTTTATGCAATAAATCGGGCTCAAACGGTGAATTTAAATAACGATAGATAGCCGTACAGGATGCAATTTCATGCTCCTTCAAAAGTGCCAACACTTGTTTATATTGTTGCTTTTGGACAAGCCCATGTATGACTGTATAAAATACAAACTCCACATAGTTGTCACTATATGCCTTCACTAATGTATGTGGCTGCGGCTTTAACAGTGTGAGGGCATCGCTATACTCAAGCATTAATTCGACAGCGTGATTGTTTAAACGGTCATCTTCAATGAGAAATGAGCCGTATAACACTACTTGATCCATATCTTTTCTAGATGCTGCTTCGCTCAACAATAAATATGCGAGCAGTGTCTTTTCCTTTTCAGTAAGCGCCCATTTCCCCTCTCCCCACATGACATTCATTTGTGCAATTCGCTTTTTTAGCTTCATAAAATGTCTCCGGCCGCTCGTAAAATGAGATACAACATCCATTAAATGTAGTTGCTTTAATTGGAGCGATCGGCCATTATTTTGCTCTAAGCGATGAATGAGTTGATGTAAAATGGTCGCTGCCCTATTTTTCGTTACGAGTTGTTGTAAAGCCCCTCGGAATTGCTGCATTAATAATACGGGCTGTTCGATTTGCTGTAATGGTACCCGCATAAATATTGAATATAATTTTTTTGCATAAAGAGCGCGCCAAAACAGCTCATCTTTTTGATAAATAATATGTACTAGCCATTGATCACCTATTTTATGTAATAGTATTTCTAATACATCACTTGTATGTATGTCAAAATCTTGCCCAACTACAAATGAAATAAAATGATTTACTTTCAAAATAGAATGGAGCGCCATATAGTTTTCAAACTTTTCTTTGTTGTGGGGTAAAAAGAAATCAGCGAGTTTTTCCTTCACAGCATCTTCTTGTGTACTAAAAAACGCTGAATGTTCACCCCAACAGTCCTTAGCCGTTGAATATGCTAGATGAATACTTAGTTGCTCCCCTACTAAAAAAAGCCCCGGAGTTAAAGCTGCCCCCCAAATGGATGACGATTCTTGCGTTACTGTATTGATCGCTTGCTCTAATTTATCTCCAGTTCTCCCTTGAGCTATCTCGTATAACTGCTCATCAAGCTTTAACACTCTTGACCCTCCTTATCCGTTTAACCATTCTACCTAAATATACCAAAACGTTTATCAAGATGCTTCTTTATTATTTATCGTAACAAAATGGCTAATGTAAAATATCTATTTTGTAAATTAATAACTCAACTTTCACACGAAGGAGCATTAAAGTATTTCTCGAACAAGCGTGTTGATTTACCTTT
>DEQI01000010.1:649-4061 GCA_002360295.1 Planococcaceae bacterium UBA3370 | reverse complement strand
CGAATACTGTCTATCAAAAAACTTATAAATTTAATTACATTCGATTGCCTTACTTTTGAGCATTGGCTGCATCACGCCATTTTTGCGCCTCTCTTTCATCACGTGCAACAACTTTCCCGCTTTCATACAACTCAGCTAAGCGCATTTTAGCGGCTCTATCTCCAAGTAATGCGGCTCTTTTATAATAATGCACGGCCTTTTTTCCATCTTGTATCGCAAAATGCGGCTCCGCATACAAATAACCTAAATTAAATAACGCATCTACATTATGTTCATTTGCAGCTAACAAAAACATTTCGATTGCGAGCTGTATATTTGGTTGTTTTCCAAGTAAGCCTTCTAAATAGATTGTTCCTAAACGGTACTGTGCATCATTGTAGCCTCCATTGGCCGCTCGTAAATAATATGAAAAAGCTAGATCCTCATTTATTTCTGTACCCAATCCTTGCTCATACATAATGCCAAGTGTAAACATAGCTTCCACTACTCCTGCATTCGCCGCTTGTGTAAACCAATACAACGCCTGTGGCTCATCTACATTCGTACTTTCACCATTCAAATACATATCCGCTAAATTATTTGCTGCATCCGGATGTCCATGTTCAGCTGCCTTTTTATAAAGTGCGAACGCTATTTCTTCATTTTCAGGTACGCCTAGCCCTTGGAAATATAAGTTGGCAAGCTCATACTGTGCCTGTGCATTATTCCCCGCTTCTAGCAGCCAGTAAACAGCATCCTCGTATTGCTCGTATGAAATAAGTACAGTGGCTAATTGATTCATCGCTAAAACATTTCCTGCCTTCGCTTGTTCAATCTGACTATACCAATAAGCTCTATCCTCGATTGCCACCCTATTCAAAAATGTTTGGTCGTGAAACATCTTCCTCACCTCTGGATTTGATTATTTGTGAAATAGTCAATTAAAAATTGTTTAAACTCATTCGCAGCTGGGGATAAATAACGATCTTTTGCCCATGAAACACCAATTTTCCGGTAACACGGCGGATTAGATACACGTAATTTTTTCACATTAAATTCATCCAATCCTTTTACATTTGGAATGAGGGAAACACCTAAGCCCGCTCCAACAAAACCCGCTACCGTATGCATTTCTTCAGCTGCAAACGTAGTATTCATTGTGGCACCAACCGTTTGAAAAAGTTGGTCAACAATTTGCCGTAAGGAGTTTCCTCTTTTAATAGAAATAAAGGGCTCTCCTTTAATATCCACTAAATCAACATATTCTCGCTCTGCAAGTGGATGATTTTTTGGTACGATGAGAAATAATTCCTCCGTCCAAAGCTCCACCCAATCAATGGCTATTTGTTTTGATTCAATTTTTTGTGACAAGCATAAATCTATTACACCTTCCTCAAGCTTCTTCAGTAAGCTAAGAGAAGTAGATTGTGTGAGTGAAAACTGTATATTTGGATATTTCTTTGGTATGCGTGCCATCAACTCTGGTACGATTTCCATCCCCAGTGTATGAATAAAGCCAAGAGATACTTCCCCATATCCAGGACGTATAATTTCTTCAAACTCCTTCATCACTTTTTCATATTCCGCTAATATAACGTCCACACTCTCTAAAAATAGACTTCCAAATCGATTTAAAAAAATGGAACGTCCTTGCCGATCAAATAATGGTACGCCCAACTCCTGTTCAATATTGGAAATGGACTTACTAAGTGCTGGCTGAGAGATGCTTAACTTTTCTGCAGCTCGTGTCATATGTTGTAATGTCGCTACCGTTTTAAAGTACTGCAATTGCTGAATTTCCATAAAAAATTCCCTCCAACTAATTCATAACCAATTAGAATGGAAATGATAGAAATAATAAATTGTATTTATGTTTTGGTACGACTATAATAAGCTTTAGTAAAAGAAATTCATATCAAAAAATAAAAATATTTACAATAGCTGTTGATATTGTTCACGTTTTTGTCACATTCAAACCTTAAAAGGAGTCCATTGAAATGAAAATCATTCCACCGAAGCCATTTACGATCGAAGCAGGTAAACGTGCCGTATTGTTATTACACGGTTTTACCGGTAATACGAACGATGTAAAGCGTCTAGGTCGATACTTATCTGAACGAAACTACACTGTTCATGCCCCTTTATATAAAGGCCATGGAGGCGATCCTAAAACTTTAGTTGAAACAAATCCGATCGAATGGTGGAACAGTGTAACGGAAGGCTACGACAAGTTAAAAGCTCTAGGTTACGAAGAAATAGCTGTTGCCGGTGTTTCATTAGGTGGTATTTTTTCATTAAAGCTTGGTGCAGAACGCCCAACAAAAGCAATCGTTACAATGTCTGCCCCAGCGATTGCAAAAGATACAAATAGTTTGCAAAATCGTATTATTGAATACACAATAAATTATAAAAAGCTAGAAGGTACGTATGATGAAAACATGCATAACCACTCCAAAATAGCTGAAATCGTCAAGATGCCATCATTAACCTATTTACAAGGCATGATTAACGAAACGAGTGCCAAGTTAAACACCGTTCAAACACCTGTGCACATACTTCGAGGATTACAAGACGATGAATATTACTGTGAAAGTGCTGATTTAATTTATAGCTCAGTAAAATCTCGTATTAAGTCTGTCAAAACATTTATTAATTCTGGGCACATTCTAACTCTTGGTCAAGAACGTGAGCTTGTCTACGAAGAAGTTTATCGTTTCTTTGAAGGATTAAAGTGGAAAGAATAAGAGCGCTAGCAGTAATCGAAAGCCTAGCTATAGGAATTCATACTATCCTTTAAATTAAAATAATCATTATCGTGTCCCCAGCAGAACCCCTTCTGCTTTATATAAAAAGAGCTACGCAAGTAAGATCCCCGTCTTCTTGCGTAGCTCTTTTATTATTATTCTTCCGTCATTAATGCGTTTAAAAATCCTGTTAAAATTTTCGCTGTTTGTGCACGTGTTACAGCTTGCTTAGGAGCGAATAGATGATTGCCAACACCTTGTGCAATCTCATAATCATATAATAATGTAATCGCATATTGTGTTTCTAGATTGTACGATTGGATATCCGTAAATGGGGCTACCGTTGTTGGAATATAAGGTGCACCAGTGAGCAAAGTATTAGCACGGTAAATCATTAACGCCATTTGTGCACGTGTCACTTTATCTTCTGGTTTTAATAAATCACCGTAACCTTGTACTAAATCAGCATGATAAGCAGCTGCCACTTCTTGTTTTGTAGACTCTGCATAGCCTGCTATATCTTTAAATGGGGCATCTCCTACTGGCTCTAACTCCATCATCCGTGCCAAAATCGACACCATTTGAATACGCTTTAATGCTTGATCTGGCTTAAATGTACCATCCTCATAACCATTCATCAAGCCAAGCATGGCAGCAAAATCAATGTATTCTTTCGCCCAATGACCTTC
>DEQI01000010.1:0-558 GCA_002360295.1 Planococcaceae bacterium UBA3370 | reverse complement strand
CCTACTAATTCATATCCTGCCTTGCTTAAATGGATATTTTCAGCATTTGGCAAATACAATGTATAATCAAGTGCTATGTCTTCGGATACTTGTACGAAAATAGCTTCTTTTGTAAACGCTACTTCCGATACTATTTGATCCATCGCATAAACAAGCTCATTTAGCTGCTCTTGGATGCTTACATCTTCATATGGAAATGGATTATAGTAGCCCATCACCATAACAAGTGCATCCGGATTGAGCTTTTCAATTTCTGTCAAAATCGTATTATAGTTTGTCCCCAGTTTTTGAATGCCATTAAAAATCCCTGCTAAATCAACCTCAACAGTACTATCTTCTTTTTTATTAATATATTTTAATAAATCATTTGCACCTGCGCTAATCGTAATTAAATCTGCTTTAGCAATTGAATCACGTAAAGATATCGTGTCACTTTGAGGACCCGCTAAGTTTATAACAGGCTTTTGTACATCATTTTTTAACTCATTTATAATATCTGTAGTTGTATATCCTGGAAAAGAAAAACCTTTATTATAAGTGCCTAATAATTTATTTTCT
>DEQI01000253.1 GCA_002360295.1 Planococcaceae bacterium UBA3370 | reverse complement strand
ATACAAATACAGCAGTTCATATCATTTTTACTTATAAATAATACAAGATGCTAATCAAGTAAAAGTATGCTTCTTTTGAAAAGTATTGTACTATATGAGGTAGTATTAGCAAGAAAGAGGTTTAGGCACAGTGGAGTCAAAAAAACTACAAATTAAACAGCCAAAGTATCAAACGATTGCAGAAGATATTGCATCAAAAATTGTTGAGAAAAAGTATATAGTCGGTGACAAAATTTATGCTCGCTCATCACTCGCCTCACAATATGGTGTATCAGCCGAAACTGCTCGCCGTGCTATAGCGGTGTTACAGGATTTAGATATTGTAGAGGCGACAAAAGGTAGTGGCGTTATCATTACTTCTTATGAAAAAGCAGCAAAATTTGTCCATCGACTAGAAGGGGTACAATCAATCAGGGAATTGCAAATAACACTTCAACAAAGTATTGCCAAGCAAATGAACGAATTAGCTACTTTACAAAATACAACAAACGAACTAATTAATCGAACAGACCGATTTCGTTCCATTAACCCGTTTATTCCTTTTCAGTTAGAAATCACCCCCAACTGCCCTTTCCTATCCAAAAATATTAGCGAAATCAATTTTTGGCAAAATACAAGAGCAACAATTGTTGGGATCAGAAAAAAAGATCATCTAATTCTATCCCCTGGTCCCTATGCTACACTCGATGCAGGAGATGTGATTTACTTTATTGGTGACGATGAATCACTTGCAAATGCGCAGCAATTCTTGCAAATTCAATCATAAAAAGGCATAAGCAAAGTTTAGCCCCGCTAAGCGCTGGTGCTAAATATTGCTCAAACGCCGGAATAATCATTTAAAAAAGCTCGAACAAAGAGATTTTATATTCTTTGTCCGAGCTTTTTTATTGTTAAAATATGTACCCTATGTTTGACAAAAGTAACAACCTGTTGTTAGTATGGAGTTGTTACTATTTTAAAAATAGTAATAGAATCATATTTTGGAAGAAAGTTGGAGTGATTGTATGACAAAACTGAAAGTAGAAAATGTCACCAAAATCTTCGGGAAGCACTCTGCAAATGCATTGAAGCTTGTCGAACAACAAATGAGTAAAACAGAAATATTACAAAAAACAGGCGCAACTGTAGGTGTATACGATGCTTCGTTCACGGTTAATGAGGGTGAAATATTCGTTATCATGGGGCTATCTGGAAGCGGAAAATCGACACTTATTCGCCTTTTAAATCGATTAATTGATCCGACAAGCGGTGAAATTTATATCGACGGAGAAAAAATTACCCATCTCAAGAAAAAAGAATTACAAATGATGCGCCGCGAAAAAATGAGTATGGTCTTTCAAAATTTCGGATTATTTCCACATCGGACGATATTAGAAAACACAGAGTACGGCTTGGAAATTAGAGGGATGTCTAAGGAAGAAAGAAGATTGAAAGCAGAAAAGGCTTTACAAAATGCAGGTTTACTTGCGTACAAAGATCAGTATCCTCACCAATTATCAGGTGGGATGCAGCAACGTGTTGGTTTAGCAAGAGCACTCGCGAATGATCCAGAAATATTGCTAATGGATGAAGCTTTTTCTGCACTCGATCCATTAATTCGAAAAGATATGCAAGACGAATTATTAGAGCTTCAAGCAAATGTACAAAAAACGATTATCTTTATTACACATGATTTAAATGAAGCGTTACGTATAGGTGATCGCATCGCCATTATGAAAGACGGGAAAATTATTCAAATAGGTACGGGTGAAGAAATTTTAACAAACCCTGCTAATGATTATATTCGAACATTTTTAGAGGATGTCGACCGATCTAGAGTATTAACCGCCGAACATGTAATGGTTCGTGCTATGACAGTTAATATTGAAATTGACGGTCCAAAAGTAGCATTACAACGAATGCGGGAAGAAGAAATAAGTGTACTTATTGCTGTGGATAAACAGCGACACTTTAAAGGCTATATAACAGCTAACGATGCACTTGACGCTGCAAGAAATAGTGAGAAATCTGTTCATTCCATAGTAAAAACAGATATGCCTACTGTCGAGCCAACTACACTTATTCAAGACGTATTGCCTATTATTTCAGACAGCCCAACACCAATTGCCGTAGTCGATGAAGGCAAGCTTCGAGGAATATTAATACGTGGTGTCATCATTGAATCCCTAGCCTCTTCTACACAGGAGGTAATTAACAATGAATAATATATTAAATCAAATACCTAAACTTCCAATTAGTCAAACAGTCGAAAATGTGATGGATTGGTTTACCGATACATTTTCAAGTGTATTTAAATTTATTCAATCTGATGGATCCGCTTTGATGGATAGTGTCACCCAATTACTGGTTGCTATCCCTCCCCTAGTATTCATTCTGCTCGTTGTCATACTCGCTTTTTTCGCTACTGGGAAAAAATTCGGATTAGCTATTTTTTCATTCATCGGATTGCTATTTATTTACAATCAAAATTTGTGGAACCAATTAATGAATACTTTCACGCTCGTGCTATTCGCTAGTATATTAGCAATCATTTTAGGTGTCCCTATTGGTATATTAATGTCAAAAAGTAAAGTAGCAGAGAACACTATTCAGCCTATACTTGACTTTATGCAAACGATGCCTGGATTTGTTTATTTAATCCCTGCAGTAGCATTTTTCGGAATAGGCGTTGTACCAGGTGTATTTGCTTCTGTTATTTTTGCCTTACCTCCTACAGTCCGTTTTACGAATTTAGGCATACGCCAAGTATCCAAAGAATTAGTGGAGGCTGCTGATTCATTTGGTAGTACGAGTACACAAAAATTAGTAAAAGTCGAACTCCCGATTGCCATGCCAACGATTATGGCAGGTATTAATCAAACGGTACTATTATCTTTATCTATGGTCGTTATTGCGTCTATGATTGGTGCCCCGGGTTTAGGAAGAGAAGTATTATCTGCCTTACAACGAGCACAGGTTGGTAACGGCTTTGTCGCTGGTCTAAGCTTAGTTATTTTTGCGATAATCGTCGATCGATTAACGCAAAGTTTAAATAAAAAATCGAATAGATAAAGGAGATTTTATATATGAGAAAAAGTAAATTAGTACTAACCTTTGCAGCCGTTGCAGGATTATTACTGTCGGCTTGTGGAAGTGATTCATCATCAGGGAATGACGGTAAACTTGGGAAAATTAATTTAGCCTATGTTGAATGGGATACAGAAGTTGCCTCTACACATGTTGTCGGTCATGTGTTAGAAGACATTGGCTATGACGTAACCTTAACACCGCTTGACAATGCGATTATGTGGGAAGCTGTTTCTAAAGGAGAAGCAGATGCAATGGTGGCTGGATGGTTACCTGCCACACATGCTGCACAGCTTGAAAAATACGGCGATCAATTAGAAAATTTAGGTGAAAATTTAAAAGGTGCAAAAGTAGGCTTAGTCGTACCAGCTTATATGGATATTAACTCCATTGCAGATTTAAATGCTGAAGCCGGTGCTACCATTACGGGTATTGAAGCCGGTGCTGGTGTTATGAGTGCTACCGAAAAAGCGATTGAAACATATCCAAACTTAGAAGCATGGACATTGCTCCCCTCTTCATCAGGTGCGATGACAGTTGCTCTTGATCAAGCGATTTCAAATAAAGAAGACATCATCGTTACTGGATGGGCACCTCATTGGAAATTTGCCTCTTATGACTTAAAATTTTTAGAGGATCCTGAAGGTATTTACGGCGGTGAAGAAACCATTAATACATTTGTTCATAAAGGCTTAAAGGAAGAGAAACCGGAAGCCTATAAAGTATTAGATGCATTTAATTGGACTCCAGAAGATATTGAAGAAGTAATGTTAGCCATTCACGATGGCGAAGATCCAAAGGAGGCTGCTGCAAAATGGGTGAAAGATCACGCAGATGTAGTAGAGCAATGGACAGCTGGAGTTAAATAAATGAAATGGGGGCGTCCATTTTTGGATGCCCCCCTTTCCATTTTATATACCTGTGTTACTTCACTATTTCCTGATGCACCCACGAATCATCTGTTGCTAGTTCAATTTGAGCCTGTTCTAGAATATGTTTAACAGCAAATAAAATATCTTGACGTACCGCCATCATTTCACCCGTATCATTTGTTTTGACAAAAAAACGAATGAGTATACGGTAAGAAGTCGGTCTAAAATCATCAACATATACTAAAATAATTTCCTTATCTATCTTTTCATGTAAATATATTTGTTCATGTATATGATTACAAGCATTTCGTAGTGCTTGTTCGTCATTATTTGTTGATACATAAACAAATTGCTCACATTTTCTTTTTTCACGTTTACTAATATTATAAATTGGACGATTCACTAAGTATGCATTTGGTACATATATTAAACCTTTATCACCTGTCTGAATAAGCGTGCTCCGTAAATTAATATCTTCCACAATACCTTCAATTTTTTGGTCTTCCGTTGCTACCCAATCCCCTATTTGAAACGGCTGATCAAGTGCAGCGGACATTCCTCCAAACACATGGCCAAGTGTATCTCGTATACCGAACGCAATCGCCACACCGGTTAAACCAATACCCGTTAAAAAGCCATTTAAGTTGAAATCCCAAAGAGAAGCAATGACGAATAAGGCTAATATCAGCACTAATACTTTCCCAATACGTAAGAAAAACGGTGATAATATATTATGTTCTTGATTTTTAGTTAATAAATCAAAACTTGCTGGATTATTTATATAGAACGTAAATACATCCGCTACACCTTTAAAAGCAAAGTAAAGCATGAATGACCAAAATAATTTTTGTGTCGTAGGTTGTACTAAAAGCCAAACTTCAAATAAATACGAAATACTTAAGAAAATAACAAATGTCAAAAATGCATAACGAATAGCCTTGCTGAATTGCGCTAATACATGCGCTTCAAAAGGTTTATCACGCTTCTCGAAAAATTGTACAAGCCTCTTTATAATTAACTTCATGACATATTGCTGCAATAACCACCCACAAACTAACACAACTAAAGCAACACCAATATCTTGTAACGATGGCTCAACAGCATTAGGCAATAACCAACGAATGGAATCAAACATAATCATAACTCTCCTTCTATGTATAGCGATTGAATAATATCATTTATTTATTAATTTATGCAAACAATTACCTACTCATATTTGTACGAAATCCAAACTTATCTGAAAAACCCTCGCACAAAGTTGGTAATAATATTAAATTAATTCAATTGATAATTGTTATCAATTGGTTCCGCCCTTTAAAAAGTACATATTATTTAATAAAAAACATGTTATCAGAAAAAATACACAAAGCGTTAAATGATCATATGAACTTTGAATTTTACTCAGCACACACCTACTGAGCAATGACCGCTTTTTGCACAGACGAAGCATACGACAGCTTTGCTAATTTCTTTATAGTACAAGCTGAAGAAGAACGTACCCATACGATGAAGTTTTACACATTTTTAAGTAATATAGGTTACCGCGCAACCATTGAAGGCTTCCCAAATCCGGGCAATTATTATTCATCTATTTTAGATGCTTTTAAAAAGGCACTTGAGCATGAAAAAGAAGTAATCGCCGTATTTACAATTAATCTGATATTGCTTTAGATGAGCGCGAGCCTGCAACGATAGCATTTTTTAAATGGTTTATCGATGAGCAAGTCGAGGAAGAAGCTACATTTGATACATTGATTGCCAAAATTAGCCGCATTGAAAATGATTCGAACGCTATTTTTATGCTTGATGCAGAGCTAGCTAACCGTACGTTTACACCAGAAGTATAAGTCGAGATAATAGATTAACAATTTGTTAACATTTTGCCATTAAAAAAGCTATCCAAAAAGTGTGTTGTTCACTCCTTTGGATAGCTTTTGTTGTGTTATATTA
>DEQI01000150.1 GCA_002360295.1 Planococcaceae bacterium UBA3370 | reverse complement strand
CTTGTTGCGCCATGTTTGTCGACAACGATTTCGCCCATACGTGTTTTTTCAAGAGTATCTCCTAACCAATCTGTATTAGGTACAAGACCGATTAAAATGAATACACCTTGTAATTCAACATGATGTGTTTCGCCAGAGTTACGATCAACATAAGTAATACCATTTACTTTATCTGTTCCTGTAATCTCTTGTGTTTGAGCATTAGTTACAATTGTAACATTCGGTAAACTACGTAGGCGATCTTGAAGTACTTGGTCCGCTTTTAGTTCTGAATTAAATTCAAGTACTGTTACGTGTTTTACAATTCCTGCAAGATCGATTGCTGCTTCGATACCAGAGTTACCACCACCGATAACCGCAACATCTTTACCAGCAAATAATGGACCATCACAGTGAGGGCAGTATGCTACACCTTTGTTTTTGAATTCGGCTTCACCTGGAACGCCGACATTACGCCAACGAGCACCTGTTGATAGGATGACAGTTTTACTTTTTAGTACCGCACCGTTTTCTAGCTCGATTTCGATCAAATCTTTCTTTTCTAAACGAGTAGCGCGTTGTAAATTCATAATATCGATAGGATAGTCTTTGGCATGCTCTTCAAGGCTAGCAACGAATTTTGGACCTTCTGTATACTTTGTACCGATAATGTTTTCGATAGCTAACGTATCATTCACTTGACCACCGAAGCGTTCTGCGACAATACCTGTACGAATACCTTTACGAGCTGCGTAAATAGCTGCACTTGCACCAGCAGGACCACCACCTACAACAAGTACATCGAAAGGATCTTTATTATCAAATTCAGAAGCATCAGGACCAGTACCTAATTTAGCTAAAATTTCAGCTAATGTCATACGACCACTACCAAATGGCTCGCCATTTAAATAAACAGTAGGTACAGCTAAAATATCTTTGCTTTCTACTTCTTCTTTAAATGCTGCACCATCAATCATCGTGTGTGAAATAGAAGGATTTAACACACTCATAATATTTAATGCTTGCACCACATCAGGACAGTTGTGGCAGCTTAAGCTGATATATGATTCAAAGCGATAGTCGCCTTTTATGTTTTTGATTTGATTGATAACATCTTCGTCAACTTTTGGTGCACGGCCGCTTACTTGAAGTAACGCTAATACTAAAGAAGTGAATTCATGTCCAAGAGGCACGCCTGCAAAAACGATGCCTGTATCTTCACTCATACGATTTACGCTAAAGCTAGGTGTTCTATGTAGCTGCGTATGCTCTACTTGAATGTGAGATGACATGGATTGTAATTCTTCTACTAAAGCCAGCATATCGCGCGAAACATCATCAGAACCAGCGCTTACTTTTAGCACGATATCGCCTTCAAGCAACTCAAGATATTGGGCTAATTGTGCTTTAATTTCTGCATCTAATTTCATGAGGTTACGTCTCCTTAGATTTTACCTACTAAGTCAAGGCTTGGTTTAAGTGTTTGAGAACCTTCTTGCCATTTAGCAGGGCACACTTCTCCTGGATTATTACGTACGTATTGAGCTGCTTTAATTTTGTTGACAATAGTGCTTGCGTCACGACCAATACCGTCAGCGTTAATTTCTACTGCTTGTACAACACCATCTGGATCGATAATGAATGTACCACGTTGAGCAAGACCAGCTTCTTCGTCAAGTACATCAAAAATGTTTGAAATTGTGTGAGATGGGTCACCAATCATAATGTATTCGATTTTACCGATTGCTGGTGAAGAATCGTGCCAAGCTTTGTGAGTGAAGTGTGTGTCAGTTGATACTGAGTAAACTTCTACACCTAATTGTTTTAATGTTGCATATTGGTTTTGAAGATCTTCTAATTCAGTTGGGCAAACAAATGTGAAGTCTGCAGGGTAGAAGCATACTACGCTCCATTTACCTTTCATGCTATCTAATGATACATCGATGAATTCACCTTGTTGGTAAGCTTTTGCTGAAAATGGTTGTAATTCTTTGCCGATTAATGACATATAAATTCCTCCTAAAATATAATTGCAATAATGGAATTGCAATAATTAATTATAGTTATTTCTTTTTTAAAATAATTATTCCTTACGTTAAAATTATGGTAGAAAACCAATAGTTCTGTCAAGTCTTATAGTCTCCAATATCTGAATTATTTATGCATAAATGATATAGAAATAAGCCAATTGAGAAAATTTCGTCACAAATTCCCAATGAATTATTTGTGAAAAATCGGGGTTATAATTATATGAATATTACAAATATTAAATGATACAAAAATAAAAAGAGAGGTTTTCCCTAATTTAGGATCAACCTCTCTTTAATCTTTTATACTTTGTTTTTTGACTTATTTCTAACGTTCATTTAGTTAATTTTGATCGATATTTAGAGGGGGTTATCCCTTGGTGCTGTTTAAATACCTTAATAAAATAATTCACATCCTCAAAGCCGCACATTTGTGCCACTTCCAACAATGGTAAGTTTGTCTCATTTAATAGTTTGCGAGCATGCTGAATTCGTACATGTTGGACATATCGTTTAAATGGAATCCCTTGCTTTTTTGAAAAGATACCACTTAAATAGTTGGAACTAATGCCGAGTTTCTTTGCCACGGAATGTAATGTTAAGGATGAATCAGCAAAATCGCGGAAAACTATTTCGACTACTAGCTCACTATAATCCGCCTGTAACTGCTGTTTCGACTTTGTCACACAATCCATCAGCATGTGGGTGAATAATAGTATTTCTTGGATGATGGAATATAAAATGGGCTCTTCTAATATGAAGTGAAATAATTTTCTATAGTCTACTTCAATCGCTGGTTGCTGCTGTAAGTGGTATTTCATCATAAAGCGACGTATTTGAGCAAGAATACTCGTTAAATGAATACGCACATCGCCCTGATGATAATAAGTGTCCGATTCAGTTAATCGATTTAAAAACTGTTTCATTGACCGAATATTTCCTGTCTCTAAACTATCAATCCATAATTGCTGTTCATCTGGAGTTAGTAAAGGGTCAAGCGGGACAAAAGCAATTTGCTCCGTACTATAAAATAATTGCTTATAACCTTTGTAAAACCGAAGTGTGAGTGCTTTTTTTGTATCGTAATACATTTTTTGAAGTGTTGTATCTACGCCATCATAAATGCCGATATTTATATAGCAATCATATTGCATATGCCATTCTTGAATTAGCATCCGTGCACTACGAATTAACTGCTGTAAATTTAGATTGTGGACAACACAGACAATCCGTTTATGGAGTGGACTTGCTATTAACTCATGAAATAGAGGTAAAGTTAGTAACCAATTGTATAAAGGGACAATTTGATCATATTGTTCTGGCTCAATAATGAAAAACTGCTTCGATTGACGATCGAAAATAGTAGGATCATGTAAAAATATTTTCTTATATAGAGAGCTGTCAGGATCTACATTACTAGAAGAGGTAGTAGACGTTCTATTGAGTGAGAAAGTTAGTAATATTTTTTTCAATTCTCCTAATGGAACGGGCTTAACGAATAATTGAATCGCCTGCAATTGAATGGCTTTCATTGCATGCAAAAAAATGGGCTGTCCAGTAGTTGCGATGAATAGTGCACTTTGTTTTGTTACTTCCAGTTGAATGGGCTCTTTCATTAGATCAATATCGGCAATGACTACATGAATAACGTTTGTTTGTAATACAAGTAATGCCTCGCTAGATGTAGTGGCACAGTAGATTTTCACATTGCTAGACAAATACGTAGTTAAATACCATTTCATTCCTCCACTATCCACGATGTCACGATCGACTATTAATATATGCAATCTACCCCTCCTTATCGTATAAAAATCCTGTTTCGTACATTTTTCTTAGTTGAATAAATAGAATTCTTTAATTCTATAAAAACATTACTATAAAATCCATCAAAATTCCATTTATTCAGAAAATAAACAAAATTACAATGGGGTAAAGGGGGAGATGGTTTGGAATTGAATGAGAGTAGTCGAATCGAAGTGTCCAAAAAAGTGCAATCAATGTCAGCCGTTAAAATGCTTGTCTGTAGTTTAATTGGTATTTTTAGCTTTTTTGTCACGTTTGAATGGCAAGGAAAATCAACTATTTTAATCGATCATGTAGTTTCGTTTTTATCAACAAACTTACCTCATCTTGTGACAGCTTATATTCTCTTGATTTTAGTAGCAGGTGCCCTCTATCCGTTTATCACGAAAAAGTGGAATACATCCATTGTGAACACGGTACTTTCTATTTTAAAAGTAGGGGGTCTCATTGCAGGTGTGATGCTCATTTTTAACTTTGGACCAGCGTGGCTGTTCAATCCGGATATAGGACCATTTTTATTAGAAAAGCTCATAAAGCCAGTGGGAGTCCTCATTCCGATAGGGTCTATTTTTTTAGCCTTATTAGTGAGCTATGGATTATTAGAGTTTGTAGGAGTATTTATGCAACCTATTATGAAGCCAACGTTTAAAACGCCTGGCCGTTCAGCAGTCGATGCAGTGGCTTCATTTGTTGGTAGTTATTCAGTCGGACTACTGTTAACCAATCGCGTATACAAAGAAGGGAAATATACAGCGAAGGAAGCGGCAATCATTGCTACTGGCTTCTCGACTGTATCTGCAACTTTCATGGTTGTCGTAGCGAAAACATTGGATTTAATGGATCACTGGAATACCTTTTTCTGGGTGACGTTAGTTGTTACGTTCGTTGTGACAGCCATTACAGCGCGGCTTTATCCATTACGTCATATTAAAGATGAATATTTGGAAGGTGCGACACCACAGCCAGAAATCATCGTGAAGAAGAATCGATTGAAAACGGCGTGGAATGAAGCAATGAAAGCTGTCGAGTCCAATCCATCATTATTTAAAAATTTATATATTCATTTAAAAGACGGGCTCATTATGACGATGGGTGTTATTCCATCTATTTTATCCGTCGGGCTATTAGGCTTGGTGCTCGCGATTTATACACCACTTTTTGATTGGTTGGCGTATTTATTTGCGCCATTTACGTATGTATTGCAGTTGCCAGAGCCTATGTTAACGGCCAAAGCCCTGTCATTATCAATAGCAGAAATGTTTTTACCATCATTACTTGTAACGCAGGCGGCGATGGTGACGAAATTTATTGTTGCGGTCGTTTCCATTTCCGCCATTTTGTTTTTCTCGGCTGTTATTCCGGTCATTTTATCAACAGATATTCCGCTTACAATTCGTCATATGATCATTATTTGGTTTGAGCGTGTTGTATTGACGTTGGTTTTAGTTACACCTATTGCATTTTTATTATTTGGCTAAAAGGAGAGAGCGATTTTGGTATTCAAAACAAATATTAAAGCACCAACAGGCAGTGAGCTAACATGTAAAGGATGGACACAAGAGGCCGCGATGCGCATGCTGATGAATAACTTAGATCCGGAAGTAGCTGAAAACCCGGATGAATTAGTGGTGTATGGTGGGATTGGGAAAGCGGCTCGCGATTGGCAAAGCTTTGAGCAGATTATTGCTTCACTCAAACAATTAGAAAATGATGAAACACTCATTGTTCAATCGGGTAAGCCAGTAGCCGTTTTCCGTACACATGAAAATGCACCAAGAGTTCTAATTGCCAATTCGAATTTAGTACCTGCGTGGGCAAACTGGGATCAGTTTTATGAATTAGAAGAGCGTAATTTAATGATGTATGGTCAAATGACAGCAGGTAGCTGGATTTATATCGGTGCACAGGGCATTTTGCAAGGGACTTATTTAAGCTTTGTCGAGGCAGGTAAAAAAGTGTTCGGCACAGCTGAATTACGTGGAAAATTTATTTTAACGGGTGGAATGGGTGGTATGAGTGGCGCCCAACCGCTAGCAGGTAAAATGGCGGGTGCAGTTATTTTAGTAGTAGAAGTAGATCGAGCGAAAATCGATCGTAAAATAAAGGAAGGCTATTGTGATTATGTTGCAGAAACAGTAGATGAAGC
>DEQI01000016.1:6160-8414 GCA_002360295.1 Planococcaceae bacterium UBA3370 | reverse complement strand
GTGCTCCTGCGGTTGTCGTGCTACGCACCACAATCCTCGTCGCAAATCCGCATGCGACTAAAAAAGAACTTGGCTCACTGTGTGAACCAAGTTTTTCATGCTATTAGAATTGCAGATGTTTTTCAATATACGCATTTTACTTCTGATATAGGCATGCGGATTTGCTCCATGCTATCTCGGTGGCGGACTGTTACTTGGCCGTCTTCTTTTGAGTCGAAGTCGTATGTGATGCAGAAAGGTGTACCGATTTCGTCTTGGCGGCGGTAACGTTTACCGATTGATTGTGACTCGTCAAAGTCAACTGGGAATGCTTTGCGTAATTCAGCCCATACATCTCCAGCTTCTTCACTTAGTTTTTTAGAAAGTGGAAGAACTGCTGCTTTGAATGGTGCTAGGGCAGGGTGGAAGCGTAAAACTGTACGCTTATCATCACCTTCAAGCACTTCTTCGTCATAAGCGTCACATAGGAATGCTAGTGTAACGCGGTCAGCACCTAATGATGGCTCGATGCAGTATGGCACATATCGCTCGTTTGTAATCGGATCGATATAAGTGAAGTCTTCACCTGAATGCTCCATATGTTGTTTTAAATCATAGTCTGTACGGTCAGCGATACCCCAAAGCTCGCCCCAACCAAATGGGAAGCGGAATTCGATATCTGTTGTCGCATTTGAGTAGTGAGATAACTCATCTTCCTCGTGGTCACGTAAACGCATGGACTCTTCTTTCATACCTAGGTTTAATAACCAGTCTTTACAGAAGTTTTTCCAGTATGTGTGCCACTCTAGATCATCACCTGGTTTGCAGAAGAATTCTAACTCCATTTGTTCGAATTCACGCGTACGGAATGTGAAGTTACCTGGAGTAATTTCGTTACGGAATGATTTACCAACTTGTGCTATACCAAATGGTGTACGTTTACGCATGGAACGTTGTACATTTTTAAAGTTAACAAAAATACCTTGTGCTGTTTCAGGACGTAAGTAAATTTCGTTCGATGAAGATTCTGTTACACCTTGATGCGTTTTGAACATTAAGTTGAATTGACGAATATCTGTAAAGTCTACTTTACCGCAATCAGGGCATGCTACTTCAAGCTCTTCCATTTTTGCTTTCATTTGATCAAAGCTCATACCGTCAACGATAATTTCTTTACCTGTTTTTTCTAAAGAAGCGTCTTCGATTAATTTATCTGCACGGTGACGCGCTTTACATGCTTTACAGTCAATCATCGGGTCGTTGAAGTTTCCAACGTGACCAGATGCAACCCAAGCTTTTGGATTCATTAAAATGGCAGCATCTAGACCAACATTGTGCTCAGATTCTTGCACAAATTTTTGCCACCATGCTTTTTTTACATTGTTTTTTAATTCAACACCTAGTGGGCCATAATCCCAAGTGTTTGCAAGACCACCGTAAATTTCAGAGCCTGGGAAGACAAATCCACGATGTTTTGCTAATGATACGATTGTTTCCATTGATTTTTGTGTCATGAAAAACTCCTCCTTGTTGTTCGCCTCGGTCGAGTAGAGCTGAAAAAAAGCACTCGTCTCCGGGCGTTAATGCCCGGGGACGAATGCTGTCATAACAGATCCGCGGTTCCACCCCGATTGCTCAAACATGAAGTTTGAACCTCTTTAATAAAACTAGCTCCCGAGTGCCGTTTCTCTTTTCGGTGTAGGCTTTCACCATCTCCTACTCGCTTTTTATGAAAAGATACTTATTGCTCGTTCATCGCTTTTCTTATGTAACGTTAGTTGTACATGAAAAAACTGACTATGTCAATATTGTAGCATGCAGTTCTTTTCTTCGCAATATTGAATGAAATAGTATATAATAATGAGCGAAAAGTATAACACTATTAAAAGCGGGTGAGTCAAATCGAACTCAATAAACGTCAAGACGCTATTTTACAAATTGTAAAAGATAACGGTCCTATTACAGGCGAACAAATTGCAGAGCGTTTGAATTTAACGAGGGCAACATTGCGACCTGATTTAGCAATTTTAACGATGGCGGGTTTTCTAGATGCTAGACCAAGAGTAGGGTATTTCTATGCTGGTAAAAAATCAGCGATATCATTAACAGAATCATTGATGAATTTAAAAGTGAAGGATTTTCAATCACAACCAGTAATCGTTTCTGAAAATATGACGGTCTATGATGCGATTTGTCATATGTTTTTAGAAGATGTAGGAACACTATTCGTTGCTGATAAAAATAACCATTTATTAGGAGTGCTTTCTCGTAAAGA
>DEQI01000016.1:0-6038 GCA_002360295.1 Planococcaceae bacterium UBA3370 | reverse complement strand
GCAAAAAAATTAATAGAGCGTGAAATTGATTCTTTACCTGTCGTAAACGAAACGGAAGCAGGAGTGGAAATAGTAGGGCGTCTAACAAAAACAAGTATTACAAAGGCCTTTATTTCTCTCGCTGAAACACTCGAATTGTAGGTGCCATAATGAAAAAGTTACATATATTTGTTGTGTCAGACTCGGTTGGTGAAACAGGTGAATTAACAGTAAGAGCTGTCGTTAGTCAATTTAGACCCAATTTTGATAATGTCGTTATTCAACGATTTCCTCATGTTAAGTCGATGGATAGTATAGACAAGATCGTCAATATGGCTAAAAAGCAAAAAGCAGTTATTATTTATACATTAGTAGAAAGAGAAATGAGAAACAAGCTTTATTCAACAAGTGTCGAAAATCAAATATCGGCCATCGATTTGCTAGGACCTATGATGGAATTAATCGAGCGTTCTTTAAATGAACAGCCATTAGAACGTCCGGGAATCGTGCATCGATTAGATGAAGATTATTTCAAAAAAATCGAAGCCATTGAATTTGCTGTCAAATACGATGACGGTCGAGATCCGCGTGGTATAAAGCTTGCAGACATTGTGTTAGTAGGAGTATCAAGAACCTCGAAAACGCCATTATCTCAATACTTAGCACATAAAAGCTTGAAGGTTGCTAATGTACCACTCGTTCCAGAAATTGTTCCGCCATCAGAACTATATTCGGTAGACCCGAAAAAATGCTTTGGTCTTGTTATTTCTCCTGATAAGCTGAATAACATTCGTAAAGAAAGGCTAAAAACTCTTGGGCTAAGTGATGATGCAATTTATGCGCAGCATAGTCGAATAGAGCAGGAAATAGAGCATTTTTATAAGATTATTAATAAAATTGGTTGTGAAGTAATTGATGTGACAAATAAAGCAGTAGAAGAGACTGCGAATGTCATTTTAGAAAAAATACAAAGCAATCATTAGCCGCCTCTGTCTAAAGGAGGAGGTTTTTTTCTCTTTTTTATGAAAAAAGTATGGATAAATATTACTTATTGTTTTATAATGATAAAATTGTGGTAAAAATAATGTTACCAAGACTATTTATGAAAAAAACTTAATTTTTTGTCGTAAAATAGAGGGATTTAAAAATATATCTCGAATTGTGTTATTTAGCAACTAAAGATGGTGATAAAATGACTGGGAAAATACCTGAACAATTAATTGAACAGATTCGTTCGCAGTCCGATATAGTCGACGTCATTAGCGATTATATGCAGCTAACAAAAAGAGGACGCAACTGGTTTGGGCTATGTCCATTTCATGGGGAGCAAACTCCATCTTTTTCTGTATCGCAGGACAAACAAATTTTTCATTGCTTTGGATGCGGAGCAGGAGGAAATGCCATAACATTTATAATGGACATTGAGAACGTCTCATTTCCTGATGCAGTAGTAAAACTTGGCGAGCGTGTTGGCGTCTCTATAGATGTTCAGCTAACATCTAATGGACAACCTGCAAAGCCAGTTTCACAAGCAGAACAAAAAATGCGTGAGGCACATGAGTTTGCTGCAGAATTTTATCATCATTTATTGATGAATACAGAAGAAGGGGAAGTAGCTTTACAATACTTGATGGATCGAGGTTTTACACGAGAACTAATCGAAAACTATCAAATTGGTTGGTCACTTCCGGCTTGGGATTCATTGACTTTACTCCTTGAAAGAAAAGGTTTTTCTTTAGAGGAAATGGCGGAATGTGGTCTCGTTATTCGAAAAGAAAGCGATGACTCGTATTTTGACCGTTTTAGAGGAAGAATAATGTTTCCAATTCGCGATGAAAATGGGAAGGTAATTGCCTTTTCAGGGCGAATTTTAAATAGTAGTGCAGATGAAGCGAAATACTTAAATAGCCCTGAATCACCACTCTTCCATAAGAGTCAAGTTTTATTCAATCTAGATAAAGCAAGAGCCGCGATTCGAAAAACACGTCAAGTCGTTTTAATGGAAGGTTTTGCCGATGCCCTCGCTGCAAGTAATGCAGGTGTCTTCAATGTCGTTGCTACAATGGGAACGTCACTCACGCCACAGCATATCCAAAAGCTCAAGCGCTTAGTGGAGCAAGTTACGATTTGCTATGATGGGGATAATGCTGGGCTAGATGGTGCAAAACGTTCTGCAGAAATGCTAAAAGCTGAACGCTTAAAGGTAGAAGTTGCTGTATTACCGGACAAGCTTGATCCAGACGATTACATTAGACAATACGGAGCCGAAGCATTTAAAAAACAAATTATAGAAAAGCCTCATACGCTAATCGCTTTTATGATGTTGCATGCAAGGCGCAATAAAAACTTTCAATTTGAAAATGATGTGCTGCAATATATACAAGAAGTATTAGAGCAGCTCGTTGGAACGTCTTCACCGATCGAACGTGATTTATATATAAAACAGCTTGCAAGCGAAACGAACATTTCAACAGATGCCATTTATGCACAATATCGTAAGCTAGAAGCCGATCAAGTGAAGCAATTTAAGCGCGAACAACCTCGTGAGCGCGCCATTATCGAACAAAAGCAAAATAAGCAGCCAGTAACAGCAACTGAGCGTGCTGAGCGATTATTATTGTCACATATGTTGCATAGTGTAAGTGTGGTCGACAAAATCATGCAAAGTGGTGAGCAACCCTTTGTAAGGGATGAATATACGGCAGTATTTGTCCGATTAATCGGCTTTTATGAAGAATACAGCTCGGCTGATTATCATCGATTTGTTGAAATTTTAGATGATACAGAGCTGAGAAAAATTGTGATGGATGCAGCACTTGTAGAGCGAGATCCTGATCATACAGAAGCTGAAATTGCAGATTGCTTAAAGCAAATTAAAAAGCATCGCATTCAAATGGAAATTGACACTTTACGACACGATCAGATGGAAGCTGAAAAAATGCATGAATATAAGCGTGCAATGGAAATTATGCAGCAAATTATTCATTTAAGAAGGTCAATAACAGCGATGTAACCCCGATTTGGTTGTTAGAAGGAGGAAGGTTTATGGCGGACAAGTCAGAACGTTCGAAAGAAACAGTAAATGAACATACATTAGAAGAGGTAAAACAGCTTCTGAACGCAAAAGCAAAAACAGAAGGCGAAATTTCTATGAAGGAAATTTCCGATCGATTAACTCCATTTGAATTAGAAAATGAAGAGATTTTCCATTTCGCAGAGAATATTGAAAATACATTAAGTATTACAGTAGAAGGTAAAGAGGAGTTTGAAGAAGAAGCGTTATCAAAGCAAGAAGCTACCGAGGAAGCTTTTGATTTAAACGATTTAAGCGTTCCACCTGGTGTTAAAATTAATGACCCAGTGCGTATGTATTTAAAAGAAATTGGTCGCGTTGACTTACTTTCTGCAGAAGAAGAAATTCGTCTAGCTGAATTAATTGAGCAAGGAGACGAAGAGGCACGTAAACGTTTAGCTGAAGCCAATTTACGTCTTGTTGTTTCGATTGCGAAGCGTTATGTAGGTCGCGGCATGCTCTTCTTGGATTTAATTCAAGAGGGGAACATGGGGCTTATTAAAGCAGTTGAAAAATTTGACCATCGTAAAGGATTCAAGTTTTCAACTTATGCTACTTGGTGGATTCGCCAAGCCATTACACGTGCAATTGCTGACCAAGCACGAACAATTCGTATTCCAGTGCATATGGTGGAAACAATTAATAAATTAATCCGCGTTCAGCGTCAATTATTACAAGATTTAGGTCGTGAACCTTCTCCAGAAGAAATCGGAGAGGAAATGGATTTAACACCTGAAAAAGTACGTGAAATTTTAAAAATTGCACAAGAGCCGGTTTCACTTGAAACACCAATTGGTGAAGAAGACGATTCCCATTTAGGAGACTTCATTGAAGACTCTGAAGCGCAATCACCATCGGATCATGCAGCATATGAATTATTAAAAGAACAATTAGAAGATGTACTGGATACATTAACAGACCGTGAAGAAAATGTACTACGACTTCGTTTCGGTTTAGATGATGGTCGTACTCGGACATTAGAAGAGGTCGGTAAAGTGTTTGGGGTAACACGTGAACGTATCCGCCAAATCGAGGCAAAAGCGTTACGTAAACTACGTCACCCATCTCGTTCTAAGCGTTTAAAGGACTTCCTTGAATAAAATATAAGACATGACAGCTTTAGCTGGGATGTTTAGGCAGTAGGCAAACTAGTCGAGTAGTTGCCTACTGTTTTTTTATAGTATTTTTTCATAAAGATAGTAGTTAGCATTATGATATAACGTAACCCAAATTTTGTAAACTTTCTTGCAGGAGAATCTGAAACAATCATGATTTAGAGAGGTTGAGGATTATTTAAATATGATGGAAATTCATTTTACGATTCATGCTAGCAGGAATAAAGTAAACATCTTTAAAAAAATGTCGAAATATATAGTGATGTTGTTAGTTTATGATGGATAAGCCATCTACCATATTTCGATACATAATTATATAGTTTTGGAGATAACTAAATGTCAAATGAACGAAAAAAAATAATCGTGAACGAAATTTCCTTTTGGAAGAAAAATAAATTATTACCCGAACATTATTGTGATTTTTTAATGACTCTCTATACAGAGGGGAATTTTGAAAATGAAGAATTAAAAGGAGACGCATCGAAAGCAATTAAAGCACAAGAAAAACGAATAAATATAGCCAAATATGTATGTATACCAGTCTTTGCTATCATTTTAGTTGCCTTATTATTTACTTTAGATTGGGTATGGCTACTATCAGTTGTAGCAGGTATAGCAGCAATAGCTTGCCTGTTTGGTGCCTTTTATTTTGCTAAAAGAAATCAACTCATTACACCGATTTTGCATGTCAGTGGGGCATTGTTATTATTAGCGGTGACAGTGCGAATATGTTTAACGTACTTCCCGCAAAATAATCCCGTTTTATATGGGGCATTAGCTTTAAATTGTTGTTTATGGCTTTTTTTTGGGCTTAAATTAAAAATTACGTACTTTACAATATCAGGTGGCCTAGGTCTAGTTGCGATGATTATTTATTGGTTTATTTGATAATAAATATTGACTGTCTAAAATGATATCCACATTTTAGACAGTTTTTTATTTTCAGGTCACGAATGAGAATAATTATAAACTTTACTAATTCCCCACTAAAATTAATATACACACCGAGCGAGTATCATCCAGGACATGGCTACAGCCAAAAAAGCATAACAATCAAGGACAAGTTTAGTGAAATGTTTTTGTTATTCTCGTTTACTCAAATATTTCCTGTTAAATTACAGTTTTTTCTATTAAAATAGAGATGCAAGGCAATGTCGAATAAAGGGGTGGGCATTATGCATTTTGATTTAACAGATGAACAGACGATGATAAAAAAGACAATGAAGGAATTTGCCAATGAAGTAGTTGCTCCCGGTGCAATAGAGCGGGATCGCACGAAAGCGTTTCCGAAAAATATTTTTGAACAGCTTTCACAAATGGGGATGATGGGTTTACCTTTTCCAGAAGCCTATGGTGGTGCAGGAGCGGACACAATCAGTTTTGCTATCGTAACAGAAGAATTGAGTCGCGTTTGTGCATCAACGGGCATTACGTATTCTGCACACATTTCACTTGGTGGTGCGCCACTACATTTATTTGGAACAGAAGAGCAAAAGCAACGTTATTTAGTGCCGATTTGTACGGGTGAATCATTCGGTGCATTCGGCTTAACTGAAGCAAACGCAGGATCAGATGCAGGAGGAACAGAGACGAAAGCAGGTTTAGCAGATGGAAAATTTACGATTAATGGAACAAAAGTGTTTATAACGAATGCTAGTTATGCAAAGCATTTAGCATTAACGGCCATAACAGGAATGAATGAAGGAAAAAAAGAGATTAGTGCCATCATTGTTCCAACTAATGCAGAAGGATTTACGATCAAAAGTGACTATGAAAAGATGGGTTTAAACGCTTCGAATACGACAGAACTCATTTTAGATAATGTCCAAGTACCTGAGGAAAACTTACTAGGTATACGGGGGAATGGGTTT
>DEQI01000343.1:6614-8354 GCA_002360295.1 Planococcaceae bacterium UBA3370 | reverse complement strand
GGTGTCGATTTTGTTGGGTTCGTATTCGCGCCGAGCAAGCGAAACATAACAATAGAGGAAGCCATTCATTTAGCTAGGCACGTGCCAGAGAGCGTAAAAAAAGTCGGTGTTTTTGTGAATGAAGACCCGACTGTTATTCAAGAAATAGCCAAAGCAGTTCCACTTGATTACATTCAATATCATGGAGATGAAACAAATACTTTTATTCAACAAATCGGGCTTCCTTCCATAAAGGCATTTTCTATTTATAACGAAATAGATGTGAAGCTAGCGGCAACATATGATGTAGATTTTTACTTATTTGATGCACCAGGCACAGATTACCGAGGGGGTAGTGGGCATACATTTGACTGGTCATTATTAAAGACGGCAAGCATTCCACTTCAAAAAGTAATTTTGGCTGGTGGACTTAACGCAACCAACGTAGCACAAGCTATTTCAGTCGTATCCCCTGCCGCAGTTGACGTATCGAGCGGTGTGGAAATAGACGGGATAAAAGATTCTGTATTAATTCAAGCATTTTTAAAATCAGCTAAAGGAGCGATTGTATGATAGCCAAAAAAGGACGTTTCGGACAATACGGTGGACAATTTGTTCCTGAAACATTAATGACTCCCCTACACGAATTAGAACAAGCCTATGAAGAAGCAAAAAATGATCCTTCTTTTACGGAAGAACTTAACTACTATTTAAAGCAATATGTTGGGCGAGAAACACCACTTTATTTTGCAGAGCGTTTAACCCAAAAATGTGGTGGGGCAAAAATTTATTTAAAGCGTGAAGATTTAAACCATACTGGCGCCCATAAAATTAACAACGCAATCGGGCAGGCTCTGCTAGCGAAACGAATGGGGAAGAAAAAAATTGTCGCCGAAACAGGCGCCGGACAGCACGGCGTAGCAACAGCTACAGCCTGTGCCCTTCTCGATTTAGAATGTATCGTCTATATGGGGGCTGAAGATGTAAAGCGCCAATCATTAAACGTCTTTCGAATGGAACTACTTGGTACAAAAGTAGTGAGTGTCGAAAAAGGCTCTGCTACTTTAAAAGATGCTGTAAACGAGGCACTGCGCCATTGGGTCACGCATATTGATGATACACATTACATTTTAGGATCAGCACTGGGACCTCACCCATTCCCAACGATTGTTCGCGATTTTCAACGTGTCATAGGTGATGAAACACGAACACAAATTGTGCAGCAGGAAAAGCGCCTACCAAATGCGGTTGTTGCTTGTATCGGTGGAGGCAGTAACGCGATCGGTATGTTTTATCCTTTCGTTGAAGACTCAAATGTTCAATTAATAGGAGTGGAAGCGGCTGGTGCAGGTATTACTACTAGTAAACACGCAGCCGCCATTCACGGTGGGCAAACCGGTGTATTACACGGCGCATATATGTATTTATTGCAGGATGAAAATGGCTTTGTGCAAGAAGCCCATTCTATTTCGGCTGGTCTGGATTACCCAGGTGTAGGCCCAGAGCATTGTTACTTACATGATATACAGCGGGCGGTTTATGAGTCCGTAACAGATGAAGAAGCATTGCAAGGGGTAAAGCTACTCTGTGCAACAGAAGGCATTTTACCAGCGTTAGAAAGTGCTCATGCTGTATACTTTGCTTCTCAACTAGCAGCTACAATGAAGCCAGATGAACTAATAGTCGTTTGTTTATCAGGTCGGGGTGACAAGGATGTTCATACATTAATCGATGCTTTAGGAGGTGGCGAACAATGATTGA
>DEQI01000343.1:2506-6560 GCA_002360295.1 Planococcaceae bacterium UBA3370 | reverse complement strand
TTTATTCCGTATATAATGGCTGGTGATGGAGGGCTCGAAAAATTAAAACCAACCATTTTACGTCTTCAACAAATCGGGGTAACCGCCATTGAAGTTGGCATTCCTTTTACCGATCCAGTGGCAGACGGCCCAACGATCGAGCTGGCTGGTGAACGAGCTTTAAAAAGCGGCGCCACATTAAAATCAGTTCTTGCTACATTAACTACTTTTGCAGATGAAATGACGGTGCCACTTATAGCCATGACGTATTTAAACCCGATTCTTGCTTATGATGCGGAAGCTTTTGCGGAAGATGCTTTTCGCGCTGGCATTCGTGGTGTGATTGTACCGGATATGCCACTTGAAGAACGCGATATGATCTATCCAGCGCTCAATAAGGCAGACATCTCTCTCGTGCAACTCGTTTCTTTAACTAGCCCAGCTGACCGCATCGCTAAACTAGCAGCAGCTAGCGAAGGCTTTATTTATGCCGTAACTGTTAACGGAATTACGGGTGCGCGCACTGATTTTGCAAGCGAACTAAAAATCCATTTTGAAAACCTAAAAGCAGTAAGCACCATTCCTGTATTAGCTGGTTTCGGACTTTCTACTCCCGAGCATGTTGAACAACTCGCTGCTTTTTCTGATGGGGTCATCGTCGGGAGTAAAATAGTAGATGCATTAGTCAAAGAGGATTGGGCAACGATTGAAGCGCTTGTTGCCGCTTCAAAAAAAGTCGTTATTTCATAAATAGAAGGGAGCTCAAGAAAGTAAAAACTTTCTGATCTCCCTTCGCTCCTAAGGCGGTCACATTTTCAAAATGCCACCCATGTTTCCGTCTCATAATGTCTTTTCAGAGACAGAAATATTACTATTAGCTATTCACCTTTTTATTTAATTTATCTAACATATCAATGGTCATTTTCTCTAAATCATATTCCGCTTTAAAGCCCCACTCTGCTATAGCCGCAGATGAATCGATTGAATTTGGCCAGCTGTCTGCAATGGCTTGACGGACCGGATCCACATCATAGCTTATTGAAAAATCAGGTATATGTTTTTTAATTTCTGCCGCAATTTGAGATGGCTCGAAGCTCATCGCAGATATGTTAAACGCATTTCGATGAACCAATTTATCGCCATCTGCTTCCATTAAAGTAATGATAGCTTGCAGTGCATCCGGCATGTACATCATATCCATATAGGTTCCTTCTGCAATATAAGAAGTATATTTACCCTGCTCTACAGCTTTGTAATAAATATCGACTGCATAATCAGTTGTTCCCCCACCTGGTGCTGTTACATACGATATAAGACCTGGGAAGCGAACGCCACGTGTATCTACGCCAAAGCGTGTAAAGTAATAATCACATAATAATTCACCCGCTACTTTATTAACACCGTACATTGTTGTAGGACGTTGCAACGTATCTTGCGGTGTATTGTCTTTTGGTGTTGAAGGACCAAACGCACCAATCGAGCTCGGTGTAAAAAATTGCATATTTAATTCACGCGCTACTTCAAGCGCGTTTACTAATCCACCCATATTTAAATTCCAAGCAAACACTGGATTTTTCTCAGCTGTTGCTGAAAGTAGTGCCGCCATATGAATCATTGTATCTGCGCCAAAATCTTTTGCCAATTCATGCATACGTTTGGCATCCGTTACATCTAGTACTTCAAACGGCCCCGATGCATACTCAGCCTTTCGAATATCTGTTGCTAAAACAGCATCCTGTCCGTATGATTCTCGTAATTTCTCAACTAATTCAGAACCTATTTGACCTAATGCACCTGTTACCATAATTTTCTTCACTTCAGTACCCTCCTCTGATGCAACACAAATGTACACTGTATAAACACAATTAACGTTAAACAAACCGCTAAATCATAACGTTTTCATCAAAAGTATTATATGATGTTCTTTTTAAAAAGACAATGAAATATTTACAATTATAAGAAATTTAATTGTAACAAGTATACTTACTAAGTATTATGCGAAAAAAAAAGCCGTCTCATGTGACAGAGACGACTACAAATTAATCATTCACAACTTCTGCATATAAACTTGGTCTTCGGTCCTCATACACCGGAATTCGAGTCCGGACTTCATCCACCATTGAAAAATCCACATCAACTATAGCTAACTCTTCATCTTCTTTCCCCGTCCAAAGCACTTCTCCCCATGGCTCAATAATCATCGATTGTCCGTTGAAATTTTCCACCTTGTTTGCAATCCGGTTTACAGCAATGACAAAGCATTGATTTTCAATAGCACGTGCCTGTAAAAGTGTTTTCCAATGATCAATTCGCGGTGTTGGCCACTGTGCTGGAATAAATAATACTTTGGCTCCTTGTAATGCATGAGCACGTAGCCACTCTGGGAAACGAATATCGTAGCAAATCACACCAGCTGCTTCTATCTCATCTAGGGCAAAACGGTTCATTTCATTACCAGCTTGTAAATATACATGCTCATCCATTAAACGGAATAAATGCGCTTTACTATATTCACCGACTAGTTCCCCATTTTTATTATACGTGTACATCGTATTATAAAACGCTTCATCGCGACGTACTGCTACAGATCCTCCCACGATATGTACTGAAAGCTCTTTAGAAAGCTTACTTAAAAACGCTTTTGTGCGCTTACCATTCACATCTGCCAGTTCTTTTAACTTTTCAAGTGCATAACCTGTATTCCACATTTCAGGTAAGACGATAATTTCTGCCCCTTTTGCGGCTGCCTCACGAATAAAACTTTCTGCTCGTTCGAAATTTTCATCGACTTTCCCAAATCTCACGTTTAATTGAATGCATCCAATTTTCATTTCTCCCACATCCTCTTCCCTCTTATCGAAAAGCTTACCTTTATTATACAGTTGATATTTTACTATTTCGAACTATCCACCCCAACTTTCAGTAATGGACTATAATTTATTTTGTAATTTTTTTGAATCCAACATGCAACCTGTTCCGTCTAATCAGTTAAGGTGGTGTATTCTTGGGATTTAATAGGATTTAGCATTTTGGTACTGTAAATATTTTAGGGAATTGTCTAGCCAGTCCAACTTATCAAAGCTAGGATTCTTGTACCTCCACACTAAATCCTTTTACCGTATTTGAATTTTATTTAGAAGGCCGTTCTTTTTCCATCAGTTCAAAAAAAGTGGGGATATCTTTGAAATTTTTTGATTTTATATCTTCTAAAATGTTTAAACATATTTCTTGTTCTAAATCTGCCCTATTCTGCTTTTCTGTTTGCATTAATTCTTTTCGTATTTTGGGCTTAAGTAATTCTAACAACTCCAATGGGGATAAAAATTTATCCATTCATGAAATCACTCCTTTTTATTAGGCTTATCAGGTTCAATCACTTTTATTAACCCGACTATTGCTTGTTCTAGCTCACCTATCTTTCTCTCAAAACGGTGTAAAAGATACAGGCAAACAACAATTGGGAAACCTAAATTATTCACAATATTATACAAATTTTCATATACCGACACTTATTAATCGCCTCACTTTCTTTAAAGCGTTATTTTTGGATTTTGTAATCGCTTGTTGTGTCACATGTAAATGTTTTCCGATGTCTGTATCTGTCATGTGATGAACAAAGGCTAAATACAAAATCTGCTGTTGCCGCTTATTCAGTGCAAGAAGTGCTTCGTATAACTGAGGATTTTGAATATAGTCCAATAATTCTTTATACATGCGCTCTTCAATATGATTGGCTGCAGACTCATCTTCTATTTGTTCTTTAATAGAAGTAGAATAATGCGCATTGCTTTCATCATGATGTGAGCAATCTAAATAAAATGCATTCCGGTGATGATATAACCGTTGCTTTTTATCATAATGCTGCGCCGTAAAATGTATTGTTTTAGAAAAATAAGAAACAGCACGAGCTTTTGCATAATAATGTTCAAATTTTTCATTGATTTGGTCTTTAATATGCTCTTGAGGTGTCAAATGGTATTGCTTGTACAATGAAAAATGTTCACGATCAGCTAAAAACGATTTTAAAATAGGATTTCTGATTTCCATTGATTTTATCATGACATTCCCTCCGAAA
>DEQI01000343.1:1020-2432 GCA_002360295.1 Planococcaceae bacterium UBA3370 | reverse complement strand
TTATTTAAATGTCTATAGTTGTATCGGAATTGAACAAATAAGTAGACCTAAATCATTATCAAACAACAATGAATAGGTATTTTTGGACATCTAAAAATGTGTATTACACTCCGCGGAACATGCAAGATTGAAGGTATAAATGAGCTTTCTATCTAATAAAGGGAAAGGTAACAGCGAAATCACAACCTAGCAAAAATATTTTTATAAAAAGGGGAAAGTAAAATGAAAAAATTTAGTTTTATTCTACTGCTAATGGTGATGATTAGTGGCTGCCAAGCAGAACCTACGAATCAAAAGAGTGAGGAAGAGTCTACTGAACAGGTAAGCACAACGAGCGGGGTATCCGATAAGGTATCAGACAATATAAAACAATCCATTGCCAATCTATTAGGTAAAAGCTCTGGCGATGCTGTAACTGATGATGATTTTCTAAAAGTAACCGAGTTTTATGTACAGTCTGAAGATCCTACATTAGAAATGGCTTTAAAGGCTATGCCCAATATTACGTTACTATCCATTGAAGTACCTTTGAAAAACCTCTCATTTCTTCATGAAATGAATAACTTACAATATTTAACTATCATTGGAAACTCCTTAGATGATATTGATTTTTCCTCTTTACCAAATTTAACAGAAGTATCTCTAATGAATGGGCAGATCAAGAATATGGATTCCCTCCGTTCCTTAAAAAATGTAACAAGTCTCTCGATGATCCATTTCAATTTGCAAGATATCACTGCGCTAAAGGATTTAACACAATTAACATCCCTAGACCTATCAGAAAATAATATTGAATCCATTGCACCTATTCAAGACTTACAAACACTTAGCTACCTAAATTTATCGAATAACAATATAGAAAATACAGCGCAATTTGAGGCATTTAGTCATATCACAAATTTATCTATCAGTGATAACCCTATAAAATCCATTGAATTTGTTAAGGCTATGCCGAATTTAGAAGTACTACGTATAGCTTATACAAATATATCGGATCTATCACCATTAGAAACCGCAGCAAAACTATATTCATTAGATATTCGTGAAACGAATGTAGTGTCTATTCAACCTTTAAGCCAATTATCGAACTTATCTTATTTATTTTTAAATAAGAATACTGTAAAAGATTGGACATTACTGGAGAATAAAGAAGGGCTAACGATTTCAGAAAGTATGATGGCGGAATAAGATTGATCTTGTATCCTTTTGAGATGGGCGCAACGTTAAATAGGGTTAACATAGTATTCGTTTCGAGGCAAACACCTTCACTTTTATCTGTGTGTAAAACTATTTTATTTATCTAATTTTCAATGATATTTATCTATTTCTTGGAGTTATTTATCTAATGGGTGAAGTTATTTATCTAATCCGCCAAATTATTTATCTAATCTACTTTTCGCTACAATAAAAAA
>DEQI01000343.1:0-848 GCA_002360295.1 Planococcaceae bacterium UBA3370 | reverse complement strand
GCGAGTACGACTTGATCTCCCACCGCGTAAGGCACTTCCGTTACATCTGTTAGTTCCTCGTGCACAACCCATTTATGATTTTGCACTTCAGGTTGATCTGTTGTAGGCTTATACGAGACAGCATAGGCCGTTGTATCGTAAGCTGCGACAACTGTTGCTTCTGCACCTTCCATCCCTGTCATATGATTGGTGTTTAAAATCACCTTTGACCCAACCGGAAATGCAGGATTTTGCGCCGCTTTTAATCCAACAGGCAAATTAGGTCCCTCTGTTAAATCATTAATGGCTGTATTTTCTTCAGTTGTGGCTGTGTTTGACTTTTCTTTATTACCACAAGCAACTAAAAATACCGCGAGTAGAGTAAAAAGAGCAATCATCATGTTTCTTTTCATTTTGGTAGCCTCCTACAAAAGGAATGTCTTACATGACTAGCTCCCTTTTGTTACTTATTGGATAACCCCTAGCTCACGGCCTACTTTTTCGTAAATAGCTAAAGCTTCGTCTAGCATTTCTTTCGTATGTGCGGCAGTTGGCATATTGCGCACGCGTCCCGTTCCTTTTGGTACTGTCGGGAATACGATTGATTTTGCATAAACGCCTTCTTCAAATAAACGTTTCGAGAATTGTTGTGTTAGTTTTTCATCGCCGATAATACATGGGGTAATCGGTGTTTCTGATTGACCGATATTAAATCCTAGCTTAGCCAATCCCGCTTTTAAATAATCGCCGTTTTCCCATAATTGATCGTGTAGTTCTGTTGAATCGATAATCATTTGTACCGCACGCGTAATCGCAGCAACATCTGCTGGTGGAAGCGCCGTAGAGAATAAGAATGGACGAGAACGCAC
>DEQI01000136.1:5956-11367 GCA_002360295.1 Planococcaceae bacterium UBA3370 | reverse complement strand
ATTAAACTGTTTGTTGGGGGAATCCCGACAGAGCCGAAACCTCCATTACATTATACACGTGTGTTCTCGCTTGATGGTGTTTTTGACCATTATACGGAACCATCTAAAGCTATACAAAAAGGGAAGTTAACAGAAGTAGAATCACTAACAGGGGTTGAGCCAATTTATTTTGATGAATTTGGCGTGTTAGAGGCGTTTTATACTTCTGGTGGCATCTCTACCTTATACAAAACGTTCCCGGATGTTAAAACACTTGAATATAAAACCATTCGATACAAAGGGCATGCTGAGAAATTTAAGCTATTAGCGGATTTAGGCTTATTAGATAAAAATAATAAAGTGCAAGTGAATGGGCTAGATGTAGGGGTTCGTGAAGTTATACGAGAGGCATTACAGAAAAAATTAGATCTTGGTGAAAGTGTAGACGCAGTATTATTACGTGTGATTATTGCAGGTGAAAAATCCGAAGAACAAGTAACGTATGAATATGAAATGGTCGTAAAAAAGAATACAGATCTCGGTGTAACCGCAATGGCACGAGCGACAGCGTGTACAATTTCTGTTGTGGCACAAATGATTGGCAACGGTGTTATTCAAGAGAGAGGTGTTTTGCCTCCAGAGAAGGTTGTGCCAGGGGAAGCTTATATAACTGAAATGGCGAAGCGTGGGGTCGTTATTAAGGAAACGTCGCATCGTTCGGCTATGATTGTGAAATGGTAAAAGTGGGAGGGGTATCCAGAAGTTTTTTGGATATCTCTTTTTTGATGCAATCTTATAATTGAATTGGTAAATTTTAAATAATATGTAACGAATAGATGTACCTCCCGTCTAATGTGTAAAAGGTATGAAAAGGAGATGAAATAGTTGAAAGGAAAGTGGTATATTGGCGGTTTAGTGGCATTTGTTATTGTACTATTTGCTGCAGGTATCTTGTTTTTTGATAAGAAAATGGAGGCATATGCGGCATCGGCTGTATTTGTAGATCAACCATTTAATGCTTATTTTTCAGGTGGCGTAAAAGAAACCAGTTTAACAGATGGAAAAATTAATTTAGTTGATCAAGCGACCGGTAAAAAGGTAAATGCGACAATTAGTTTAAATGAATCAAAGAATATGATCGTCATTTCAGGTTTGCCAACGGGATCATATACACTTCATGTGAATAAAGAGGCATTTACAAAAATGTCAGTTCGAAATGCAGATAAAACAATAGAATTTAATGTCGTTGATCAAATTCAGCACGTCACGTCTGTAGAAGATTTGAAAACGTATTTTGAAACCATTTTAAACTTTGAAAATGAACGTTATGCTTATCAAACTGAATCTTCTATGTCTAATTCAGCTAAAGAAGAATCAGCATCGGACTCTGCTTCTACTGAAGGAGGAACTCGTCACTCCTCTACCAATAACCAAGTAGAAGGGATAGAAGAAGGGGACATTGTTGTTACCGATGGACATTACATTTATTCGATTGCTGAAAATCAATTAGTGATTACAGATGCAAGTAATCCTGAACATATGAAAGTAGTGGCAAAAAAACCATTGCAAGAAAATGCTTATCCGACGAATCTCATGTTACATGGTAAATGGCTGATTGTGACGTATGAAAGCTATGAGGAACGCCCGATAAAAGAGCTAGACTATATGCATCATACTGTCCTTTCTAAATTCGCCTTTTATAATGTGAGCAATGCAAAGGATCCTCAGCTTATACGTGAAATTGGCCAAGAAGGGATGCTTGCAGGGCTTCGGAAAAAAGGGAATGTGCTTTATATGGTAACCAATACATCACCGAATTATTGGTTGTTACGGGACAAAGTGAAGGTTGAATTACGTCCACTTGTTTTTGATAGCAATCATACGAATACAGTAGACCCAATGCCGGTGGAAAAAATAACGATATTACCAAATAGCTCAGAGCCGAACTACACGATTTTATCGGCTATTGATTTGACCGATTTGGCAAAAAATGAAGTGAAAACAGCGAGTTATTTAGGTAGTAGTGCACAGTTGTATATGTCACATAATGCCATTTATGTAACAGCATCGAAATATGATTATGCGCAGTCATCGACAAATGTATTGGTGGATAGAATCATGCCATCCATCGTAAATACACAAATTTATAAATTTACGATAGACAAAACAACGATGAACATGACGGCAGAAGCAACAGTGAAAGGGACCATATTAAACCAATTTTCAATGGATGAACATGATGGATACTTCCGTGTGGCCACAACAGAAGGAACGGCGTGGGGCAATAATGCAGACTCGAAAAACCATTTATTTATTTTAGATCAAAATTTAAATCAAGTAGGATCACTGACGGATTTAGCGAAAGGCGAACGTATTTATTCTACTCGTTTTATGGGGGATAAAGCCTATATCGTGACATTTAAAGAAGTGGATCCATTGTTTGTTATTGATGTGGCAAATCCAACAAATCCGAAAGTGCTTGGTGAATTAAAAATCCCTGGGTTTAGTAATTACTTACATCCACTAGATGAAAAACATTTAATCGGTATTGGGTATGATACGCAAGTACGTGTTGATAGCTACTCAAAGGAACCATTCGTTATAACAAAAGGGATGAAGCTTGCACTATTTGATGTGAGTGATTTAGCGAATCCAAAAGAAAAAGACGCGGTCATTATTGGGGGGCGGGGTACGTATTCAGATGTGCAGTATGATCATAAAGCGCTTTTCCGCGATGAAGATAATGATTACTACGGTTTCCCTATTACTATTTATGCAGATAAAGGTGAGTATGATTCCGTGTACAAAGGGACGGGTTCACAAATATATGAAATTACGACAAACGGGATACAGTTAAAAGCGGATCTTGTAACACCTGCCAGTGTCGGAGAGCAATATGAACAGTGGGAGAAAGTAGTACGCCGTATGATTTATATGGATGATGCTTTATATACAGTAGCTCAAGGAGAAATTGTTAGTTATGATTTAAATACATTTAAAAGACTCGGTTCTATTTCAATTAAATAGTAATAAATCAGAAAGAGGGGTGCCTAGGAAGTTTAAACTTTCCAGGCACCCCTTTTAGTGATTTAACGGTAAGGTAATAGTTCACTTACTGTAACAAATTGATAGCCTTCGCTTTGTAAATATTTGAGGACTGATTCTAACCCATTAGCAGTAGAAGGATGTATATCATGCATTAAAATAATGGCATTATTATGCATGTTATTTTTCACATATGGTAATAGTTTTTCTGCATTACGATGTTTCCAGTCGAGCGTATCTATAGACCAGTTTACGATAGGAATAGGGATGAGCCCTTTCACTCGCTGATTTGCAGCCCCATAAGGTGGGCGAAATACTGTGGCTGGTTGTCCGGTAGCCTTTATAATGGCGTTTTGAGTGGAATTATATTCTTCTAGTACTTGCTTTGAAGCTAGCTTCGTAAGAACGGGATGATTCCAACTATGATTGCCTATTTCATGTCCAGCGTCATATACTTCTTTGGCGATATCAGGGTAATACTGGACGCGGCTACCGAGCATAAAAAATGTTGCTTTCGCATTATATTGATCTAGCAACTCTAAAATTTGTTTGGTTACTTTTGGATCTGGTCCGTCGTCAAACGTTAATGCAACTCTTTTTATACCGTCTTTCTGCCCATTATCAGACACAATAGTATCTGATGTTGCCATTTGCTCTTGGAATGGTGCTGCTAACAAGGGATTAATATAGGAAAGAGACATTTCAACGGTTGGTATACCGACTGCTGGCTCTGTAATTTCCCCTTTATCAAAATAAATGATCAGTGATTCATCTTTAATCGCGAATCGTTGAAATAGTCGCCATTTCGCTTCCGTTTTTGCAAGCATCGAATCTTTCAATAATTGGTCTTTATACTCGGCATTATCTAATAATTGTGAGCGGACATGATTTGAAAATGTTTCTAAGCTCCTTACATCTTCATTCAATAAAGTACGAAAATCCAACAGTTCTCCCGTCTCATTATTGAAAAAATAAGTTTGTACGGTTGTTTCGTATGTTTCACAATCGGTTGACATATTCTCTGTCAGTACAAAGGAATAATAGTGATCTTTAAATGGGTATGTCTCAAAACTAATATTGAGTTCACCCTGTTCAGTATTTTTTTTATTAGCATTATTTTTAAGGCGCATTGCATTTGTATAACGTTCTTTTGAGTCAGTTATGTATTGTACAAGCGTTTTATTAAAAGTGTCGTACTTCGTTTGCGGATACTGTATGGCATAGGGCATCCTATCATCATTTGAAGTATCGGTCACTATTGTAATTCCAGGAAAACTAGATTTCGTTTCAGTAATTTCCGACGATTGTCTATCCTCATCTGTATGATTGGAGGCACTCGTCTTTTGGAACTTGAAGTCTTTTCCGCCTATAGAGAATAATACTATAGCTGATGCTAAAAGAATAATAGAGCCGATTAGAAAAAGATCAATCCATGGTCCACGTCTATTTCTTCGTTCATTTTTCATGCTGTTTGTGCCCCTTTCTATGATAATATATAGACGTATTAAGGTAGAAAAAAGACTATATTAATTTAAAAGTTGTTTTCTTGCCTTTACATTAAACCTCCAAGTATAGAGGATAAACTATTCGTAAAGTTCATATAATAGGTTTACTAGTGGGAGCTGCCCATACTTAGTAATAGAGGATGAATACGAAAATTTAATGTAAGGAGTTTTGAATATGATTGACCAACAGCGAAATGAGATGGCAATCGATTGTTTTTTGCTTGCAGGCCGCATTATGATGGAAAGTGGCGCTGAAACCTATCGTGTGGAGGATACGATGTTAAGGATGGCTAAGTCGCAAAATATGAATGATGCGCAAAGCTATGTAACTCCGACGGGTATTATATTTTCATTGGGTAAAACGCAACCAACAAGTATTACTTCTATTTCAACGAGAATTACGGATTTACACCGCATTGTTCTCGTAAATAACGTTTCGCGAAAGCTTACATCTCAAATGATAACATTAGAACAAGCTTATGACGAGTTAAAGAAGATACAAAAAACAAACTATTTTTTACCAATTTTCATGCAAGTTTTAGCGGCGAGTATTGCTAGTAGTAGTTTTTTGATATTATTCCAAGGTAACTATCGTGATATGCCTGCTGCTTTTATTGCAGGAGGGATTGGATTACTAGTTGTAACAGTTGTTCATCAAATGACAAAAGTCAAGTTTTTCTCAGAGTTTTTAGCGGCACTTGTAGTAGGAATGATTGCGTATACTGCAGTTCATTACGGATTTGGTACAGAACTTGATAAAATTATTATTGGTTCAGTCATGCCACTAGTTCCTGGATTGCTCATAACGAATGCCGTACGAGATTTAATGGCAGGGCATTTTATCGCAGGTATGGCAAAGGGAGCAGAAGCATTTTTAACCGC
>DEQI01000136.1:0-5891 GCA_002360295.1 Planococcaceae bacterium UBA3370 | reverse complement strand
AGTAAGAAGAATGGAGGAAGTATATGGACTATGTTTTGCAAGCGATGTTTAGTTTCGTTGCAACAGCATGTTTTGGCGTAATCTTTAACGCTCCAACGAAAGCGATCCCGTATTGTGGTTTTGTTGGTTCTATTGGATGGTCAATTTATTATGCGCTAACGGTGCAGGGAATAGATGAAGTAAAAGCATCTTTTCTCGGGGCATTTGTTGTAGCAATCGTTGCCCAACTGTTTGCACGACGTTATCGAATGCCCATGATTATATTTAGCGTGTCAGGAATTATTCCACTTGTTCCAGGTGGAATTGCCTATAATACGATGAGAAATATTGTTGAGCTAGACTATGTAATGGGTATACAAAATGGAATGCGCGCGTTTATGATTTCAGGTGCAATTGCCATGGGATTAGTATTTGCTGAAGTGATTATGCAACTATTTTTAAAGCTCATGCGCAAAGGGAAAACATCTATTCAGTCTTTTACCAAACTAAAAAAGAATCGATAAAGAAGGGTGTATGGAAGGTTTTCACTTTCCGCCACCCTGTTTTTTATTTATAAAGTATAAGTTGCTGGCGTGAGAACATTGTCTAGCTCCAGTACCAGCCCGTCTGAGGTCGCTTGAGCTTTCCTTATTTCTTGTTATAAAATAAAGTAATTTCTTCTGCTGAAATTGGTTTACTTAAATAGTAACCTTGTATTAAATCAGTACCAAATCCTTTTAGCATTTTAAATTGCTCAGCAGTTTCTACTCCTTCAGCAAGAACGGTTAAATTCATTGACTTACCCAATTGAATCATACCGTGCATGAGAAGCTGAGATTTTTCGGACTTCAGTAAAGAATTTGTGAATGTTTGATCAATTTTTAATATTTCTATTGGCAAAAGCTGCATATAACGGAATGAGGCATAGCCTGTACCAAAATCATCTAGAGCAAATGTAATACCTTCATGTTCTAGTTGACGCATTTGTTTAATAATCGATGTTTCACCTTCAGCTTCTAAGGCGAATTTTTCTGTTATTTCAATTTGAATTAAGTGAGCCTGGCAATTTGTTCGATCAAGTGTATCTAAAATAGAACGTGCCATATTTTTATCCCGGAATTCTCGTACAGATAAGTTGATACTTACCTTTAGTGGGATACCTGCTTTATTCCATGCTACAGCTTGTTCACATGCTTTTTCTAATACAAATGATCCAATTTGATGTATTAGACCTGTCTCTTCGGCAACCGGAATTAATTCATCTGGTGAAACTACTCCAATTTCCTCATCATCCCAACGAACGAATGCTTCTACTGCAACAATTTTTCCTGTTTTTACATCCATTTGCGGCTGATATAAAACTTTTAAATTACTTTGATCAAGTGCTAGAAGTAGACGCTTTTCAATTAATGATTTACGATTTAGTGCTTTATGGATTTCTTTTGATAATGCCATGATATGATCGCCACCAGCGTCACGAACGCTTGCAATCGTTGCAAGTGAAGCTTTCATCAACTGTGCGAATGTCGATTGATCTTCTGGAGATCGTGTGATACCACCGCTAATTGAAATAGGCACAGCTCTGTTTTTGTTGTAAATTGGATTTTGCTGCAAATAGGATAAGAAACCTTGAATAAACCACTCCGGTAGTGGTGTAATGACTACAAAATCATTTTCATTAATACGAGCCATCGTACTATCTTGGAAATACATTTTCATGCGTTTTGTGAATTCAATAATTAAATTATGTTCTGCCTCTGTTTTATGCATATCCTTTAATGTATAAAATTTATCAATACTCAAATAAACGAAAGAGAAATGACGACCTTCCTCAATCATGTCAGTGATGATTTGTTCGAGACGATGGACATTCATCAATCCAGTTTCTGTATCTAAATAGGCAATTTTTTCGAGCTGTAGTTGAATCGTTTTTTCTTTTGTAATATCTTTTTCAATTAATATGTAACTGGCTTTATTCGTTGATGGGTCTGTTGTTGGAATGGCAGTTAAATGTGTCCAATATGTTTGTCCGTCTTTTGTTGTTTTGAGTACATCACCTTGCCAGACAGTTCTGTTGTTCAATGTTTTCCAAATATTTTGAGCAATTTGTGTACTTCTCTCGTTATCAGGGAACAATTGCCAAAATGTTTTGCCAAGAACACGTTTTGGTGTCCAGTGACTCACTTTTAGAAATTGTGCATTGCATTGTGTGATAAAACCTTCATGGTCTAGCATGACTACCATAAAAGATGAGTGAATGCCATTCTTTATATCGATCAATTGTTGGTGTTTGTTTTGAACGGTACGCATCACTTGGTTCGGCATACACATGATTTGAATAGCCATTTGACCTTCATACATGCATGGTGTAGCAATAATAGAAGTCTCTATGAACGAATCTGTTTTCGTCAGTAAATGGATATCATCCAAGCGAATCGATTGATTCGTTGACACAACATCATGCCATATTTCAGCTATAGCTGGTGAAAATAAACGTTCTATAAATAATGCTGGATCATCAACGAAGTCTTTAGCTGAATAGCCGAAAAACTGTTCGCTTGCATCGCTCCATTTTAACATTTGACCAAGTTTGCCAACGATAAAAGAAGGGAAAGGAGCTTTTTCCAATAATTCGCCATTTGTTCTATGTATTTGTAAATGCATGAAATTTTCTCCTTTATTCATATAAATATACTATCATTATAAATAATTTAAGGTTTATAGTCATTATCATTGTAATAATAATGAAATAGTAGAAAAAAAGATGTAGTGCCATAGTATGAATCAATGATGTATATTAATGAAATTTTAGTAAAAAAGAGTAGTGATATTGCGGAATTTAATATAGGAAATATGTATATTGTTAATGGAAATTTTATCATTAACAAAAAAGAAATACCTATTACTCATTGTAAATTATTTTCATAAGAAAGAAATCTAGTTAACATATATTATAAAAAATAGATTTACCTAAAGTTAATTTGTATACAATTGAATGCTAAAAAGTTTAATAAATAAAGTCATATAGGGATTATATAACAGAAAATATTATAAGTATATTGACTCTATGAATTGGCTGTATTCAATGTATCCCTTATACCTAATTTATATGGTGTGATAAGGATATTTTCTGGAGGAAAGATTTTGTTCTATTCCAGTAGTCATTGAAAGGAAATAAATTAGGTTATCATCAAAAAATTGGACGGGGCGCCTTAGAAAATAATCTGGTCAGAGTGGAAATCAACCCAGTAATCGTGAACCACTTTCTTATGGATTTTCTAATTTAAATTTACAGAAAATTATGGCATAATGATATTTCGAGTTACAAAATAAATTTACATATTCCATGAAGGGGTTGTTAGTAAGGGGTGTCACAATGAAAACCGTATTTTCTTATATAAAACCATATAAATGGCCAGCTCTTATTGCATTAATGTTAATGCTTATGGAGCTGTTTGTTGAGCTTGTTCAGCCACTTATTATGGCGAAAATTATTGATGAAGGAATATTAGCTAGACAAGTGGAAGAGGTGTGGTTTTGGGGAGTTGTCATGTTTGCCTTATCTTTAGTGGCGCTTATTGCAGGAATAGTGAACTCCTACTTTGCATCTCATGCGGCGTTAAGCTTTGGTTATGATTTACGCAATGCTCTATTCAATAAAATTCAATCGTTTACAATGTCGGCGTTTTTAAAGTTCCCAACATCTAGTCTGATTACACGCTTGACGAATGATATTACACAAGTCCAAAACGTATTTTTCATGAGTTTGCGTATCATGCTTCGAGCCCCATTGGCCGTTATCGGTAGCATAGTCATGGCGTTTGTCGTGAATGCAAAAATGGCAGTATTTTTAATTATAGGTGTGCCAATCTTAATTATTTTCTTACTAGTGATGGTAAAGCGCGGTGTATCCTACTTTAGTTTAGTGCAATTTCGCTTAGACCGTGTCAATCGTGTTTTACAAGAGTGCTTGCAGGCTGTACGTCTAGTGAAGGCGTATATGCGTGGACAATACGAATCAAACCGTTTTGCCAAGGTAGCAGATTCATTGAAGTTTGATACGATCAAGGCACTGCGCACAATGGAATTAATATTGCCTGTATTATTACTCGTAATGAATGTTAGTTTGCTAGCGGTACTCTGGTTTGGCGCACGTGAAATAAGTGCTGGTTCAGCGCAAGTGGGTGATTTAGTAGCTGTTGTCAACTATGCAATGCGTATGTCAGGTGCTTTTTCCATGTTTTCCTTTATTATTATTGCTTTTGCCCGAGCAAAAGCCTCGGCAGAACGTATGGAAGAAATATTAGTAGTGGAAGATGGACTTGAAGTGCACTCTGGCCAAGCAACTGAATTCGATGAAGAGCAACTTGGTACAGTAAGATTCCAAAACGTTACATTTGCCTATCAAAGTACCCCAGTTTTGCAGAATGTCTCGTTTGATGTAAAACAAGGCGAGAAGTTAGCCATTATGGGGGCTACTGGTGCAGGAAAATCGACACTTCTAAGCTTAATTCCTCGTTTTTATGAAGTATCCTCTGGTGCTGTCTATGTAAACGGGCGTAATGTTCAAGAATGGGATGTAGATACATTGCGTGCGATGATTGGTTTTGTCCCACAGCAATCCATGTTATTTACTGGTTCTATTTCAGAAAATGTGAGCTGGGGGAAAGTAGGGGCATCTTTTTCAGAAATAGAGGCAGCGGCCGAGCAAGCACAAATTCATGAAGCGGTAGAAAACTTCCCAAAGGCATATGATACACGCGTTGGGCAAAAGGGTGTCAATTTATCAGGAGGACAAAAGCAACGTCTATCAATTGCTCGTGCCCTTATTCGAAAGTCGCAAATATTAATTTTAGATGATAGTACATCCGCTCTTGACGTCAAAACGGAGGCAGCATTATGGGACGCGCTCGATGAAGAACGTGCAACGATGCTAGTTGTAACACAAAAAATCCGAACAGCGCGCGGAGCAGATCGGATTTTACTGTTAGATAAAGGTGAAGTAATTGGCTTTGGTTCACATACGGAACTAATGCAAACGAGTGAACTATACCGAAAAATTGCGCAATCGCAGCAGGAACAGGAGGAGCATTCATGAAATTTCTTGAAAAACCTTTTGGCTACGAGCGTGTATTAACGAAGGCAGATTTGCAAAAGAAGGTGGAGAAGAAAAAAGGGCCACGTGCAAGTAACTGGAAAAGTACATTAGCTCGTATTTGGAAAATCGTTGATGAGCAGCGTACTTTACTTGTTTTGGTTCTTTTTATGGTCGTTGTCAGCTCAGCACTATCACTCATTGGTCCATTTCTCATCGGAAAAATGATTGATGATTATGTTGTACCAGGGTATTTTAATGAGATGCTCCCGATGATTATGGCACTGATCGTTATCTACATAGTGCTGTCACTTTCGCTTTATTTGCAAAATTACTGGATGATTGGCATTGCGCAGCAAACCATTTACCGCATGCGTACAGGTGTATTTCATAAGTTGCTTTTTTTACCAATTCGCTTTTTTGATAAACGCCAGCATGGAGAGCTTATGAGCCGGGCAACGAATGATATTGAAACAGTAAGCTCTACACTTAATAGTGCATTTATCCAAGTGTTTTCAAGTGTCCTTACGTTAACAGGAACATTCATTGTGATGCTCTATTTAAGTCCACTTTTAACACTGCTAACCATGACAATTATTCCTGTCATGTTTGTCGCCATGAGATGGATTACACGCCGGACAGGGAAGCTTTTTAAAGAGCAGCAAGCCGCAGTTGGTGCACTCAATGGGATGATTGAGGAAACCATTTCCGGGCAACGTGTCATTAAAGCCTTTTCACAAGAGGAACGGGTGAAAGATGAATTTCAGGAAAAAAGTGCTCGACTTCGGAAGACAGGTTTTTGGGCACTTGCTTATTC
>DEQI01000239.1:6084-8991 GCA_002360295.1 Planococcaceae bacterium UBA3370 | reverse complement strand
CTACTTAATGATTCTGATGTTTTGTATTTTACGAAAAATGCGACAGCAGAAGCCTGGTCAGAACGTCTAATGGATGTTGGACTTGTCGCAATTTTTACGTCTGCTACTTCATCTAGCTGAATAAACAATCCTGATGGCGTACGAATCTTCATATTTTTCAGTGCTTCCATACTATTATTAAACGCACCACCAAAACTTGTGTATACAGATAAAACTGTCCCATCCTCCGCAATCATTTGGGTAGTAAATAACCCTCTCGTCATACTATTGACCATCTGCGCAATTTGTACAGGTAGTAACCCGAATTCTTTTGCCGCCACTCTGTCAACCTCTATTTGAATTTCCTCTGTCACATGATCTAAATCCGTTGTCACTTCTACAACAGCATCCATTTTTCCGATTGCTTCTTGTATCGCTAGCACAGTTTCATGTAACCGTTTTTCATTCGAATCCGTTGCTCGGAAAGATAGTGAATGAGGTGTGGAACCTGATGAAGAGGTTAACGAAAATGCAACTTCTGCCTTTTTACCGACTACTTCTTCTATCTCATTTTCCAGCTTCTCAACAAAATCAAAAACAGAGTGCTGTCGTTCTGATACCGGTACTAGCTTCATATACAATTCTGCTTCATTGGCATTACTCGTCCCACGTGATAAAGATTGCTGGTCTCCACCAATAAAACTAACAAGCACGTCTACTTCCTCATATTGTTTCATATGCTGCTCCATACTTTCAACAATTGATTGGGTTGCCTGCAACGAAGAACCTCTCTCTAGTCGTACGTTCGCTGTTACAAAACCTTCATCTGTAGGAGGGATAAATTCTGTACCTGTACGCATTAACATAAAACCTGCTATGACAAATAATATAAGTGTCGTAGCTAGAACAACTAAACGATGATGAAGAGTCCATTCTACAGCTTGCTTATACATACGATAAAGCTTCGATTGCTCCCGATTAGCTTGATTCCCCTGCTCGTTCGGTCGTAAAAACCGACTTGCTAGCATCGGTACTACTGTTAATGCCACTACTAATGAGGCAAATAAGCTAAATGAAATAGTTAAAGCAAATTCTGTGAAAATCTGTCCGATTAATCCCGTTATAAATATAACAGGAACAAACACAGCTACTGTCGTTAAGGTAGAAGCAGTAATAGCTAAACTGACTTCTTTAGCTCCTATTGAAGCTGCTTCTTTTGGCGATTTTCCTAACGCGAGATGTCGTTCGATATTTTCAATTACAACAATTGTATTGTCCACAAGCATGCCAATTCCTAAAGCTAATGCTCCTAGCGTCATAATATTTAAGGAAAAGTTTGCAAAATACATAAGGACAAATGTCACAATAACTGAATAGGGAATCGCAACACTAATGATGATGGGGCTTTTTATATTACGTAAAAAAACGAATAAAACAATCATGGCAAATAATCCACCAAATACTAATGTGGAACCAATATTATTGATCGCTAGTTTTACATAATCGCCTTGGTCAAACAAAATATGCGCCGTCACACCTTCGTATTGCGGTTGTGAAAGTAAATAGTTTAACTCTTTTTGAAAAGCATCCGATACTTGCGCAGTATTTGCCCCAGATTGTTGTAAAACGGATATTAATACGGCTGGTTTTTCATTTGCACGCGTAATCGTCTTTTGTTGCTGTTCAACCCGCTCAACTGTTGCTACATCATGCAACAATAATTCCTCTCCTGTTAGAGGATTCACAGATAATATAAGATTTGCTATTTCTTCTGGTGAAGTAAGTGTACTCACTATTCGTGTAGTTAATAATTCTCCCTCAGCCGTGTTAATTGATTCGCCAGGCAAAGAAATATTATTCGCCTGTACTATTTGAACAATATCACTTTGTGTTAACCCTTTTTCTTCTAGCTTGACTGGGTCTGCAACGATTTGTACTACTTCTATTAAATTCCCTGACACATTGACACTTGCAACACCTTCAGTCCTTTTTAATTCCTGCTCAAGTGACTCTGCAATAGCACGTATATCTACATCAGCATGCTCTGCCTGTAGTGATAATTGAATGATGGGAAACTGTGATGGATCAAATTTCAAAAATGTAGGTTTGCCTGCGTTTTCCGGTAACGTTACGATATCAAGACGTTGCAAAACTTCCGATTGGATTTTATCCATATTAGTAGACCAATTAAATTCTACTACAATTAAATTGGCACTTTCTTGTGCAGTAGACTGTATTTTTTTAATACCGGGTAATGTTGCTAAGCTTTCCTCCAACGGCTTCGTGACCTTTTCATTTACTTCGGTAGGGCTTGCACCAGGATAGTTTGTCACAACAACGCCAATAGGAGGATTTAAGTTCGGTATCAGTGTCACGGGAATTTTTATTAATGACACAATTCCTAATATAATGACAAGCGCCATTGTAACAAATGTAAATACCGGGCGCTTAATCGAAAATTCACTTAATTTCATTTCATGGCTCCTTATATTCTGTATACATCCGATTCATTTTCTCCTCTATTAAAAGGTTTTATTCGACATAATTTCATTTTTACCTTTATTTCATCCTTTTTCCAACAAATACTTATACCTTTGCCCTACAATAAAATGCCCCTAATATAAAAAGGCCGTTTAAACAAGTTGTTTAAACGACCTTACTGCCTAATTAAAGTAAGCTATATAATTTAATATGTTCGTTTTTATCTGAGAACCAGCGCATCGCAAAATCATTTTCAAATAAGAAAACATAATTATCAAAGCGGTCTTTCACGAGCATGGAACGTGCGGAAGACATGGATTCTTTCACATCTTCTTCATTTTCAATCCAACGTGCAATTTTACTACCGATTGGTTCCATTCTTACTTCTACGTTATACTCATTTTTCATACGGTGTTCGAATACTTCAAACTGTAATTGACCAACAGC
>DEQI01000239.1:0-5941 GCA_002360295.1 Planococcaceae bacterium UBA3370 | reverse complement strand
AGTTTTTCAAATTGGAATGTTTTCTTGCCACCAACTACTGTATCGCCAATTTGGTATGTTCCCGTATCATAAAGCCCAATAATATCACCTGCTACCGCTTCTTCAACTGTTTCACGGTCATCCGCTAAAAATTGAGTAGATTGCGATACCTTAAAGGACTTCCCTGTACGAGATAATGTCATATTCATACCGCGCTCAAATTTCCCTGATACAATCCGTACGAATGCAATACGGTCACGGTGTGCAGGGTTCATATTCGCCTGAATTTTAAAGATAAACCCAGAAAATTCTCCGTGTTCAACCGGATCAATGAATTGCTCATCTTCTGTTAATCGAGGCTGAGGTGTTGGTGCAAATTGCAAATATGTTTCAAGGAATGTTTGCACACCGAAATTAGTGAGTGCTGAACCGAAAAATACAGGTGTCAATTCACCGCGTCTAATTTTTTCCTCTGAATAAGCATTTCCAGCTTCATTTAATAATTCAATATCATCCATTGCTTGTGTATAATATGAAGTCACTTTCATTGGATGGTCAACTGCTAATTCACCGTTTTCGTCAATCGGTAAAAAACGTTCATCATCCTCTGTGCGGAATTGCTCAATGCGTTTATTATAACGATCATAAATACCTAAAAATTCTTTCCCCATACCGATTGGCCAGTTCATTGGGTAAGCATGAATACCAAGCACCTCTTCAAGCTCTTCAATAAGCTCTAGTGGTTCTTTACCTTGGCGATCCAATTTATTGATAAATGTAAAAATCGGAATACCGCGCATTTTACATACTTTGAAAAGCTTTAATGTTTGAGCTTCAATCCCTTTTGCAGCATCTACTACCATGACAGCACTATCTACTGCCATTAATGTACGATACGTATCTTCAGAGAAATCTTGGTGTCCAGGTGTATCAAGAATGTTGACACGCTTGCCATTATAATCAAATTGCATTACAGAAGAAGTAACGGAAATCCCACGTTGCTTCTCTATTTCCATCCAGTCAGATGTCGCAAACTTCCCCGTTTTTTTCCCTTTTACTGTTCCAGCATCGCGAATTGCGCCACCGAATAATAATAATTTTTCAGTAATCGTCGTTTTACCAGCATCCGGGTGAGAAATGATAGCAAAAGTACGACGTGATAAAATTTCCTGTTCTATAGTCATGTTTCTTTCGTCTCCTTTTTCATACTTACTTATTTTAAAAGAAAAAGTGTATCACATACAACCATTTATTATATGGATCATAAGAAAAACAAAAGCGCACCATTTTGCTTCGATAGTTGCTTGCTGTCTCTCCAAGGGGGCTGAGCGCTGAAGCTAGACATTGCCCATATGCCAAAAATTGATTTTAAAAAAAAGGATGCCCGGAAATGAAGTATTTCCAGACATCCTCATGAGTGATTAAACAAATTTTAAGCGACCAGCTTCAATTGCAATCAATGCATCGCTATGTGGATATTTTGTATCTTCAATAATTTGATAATCTTCGTGACCTTTACCCGCAAAAATAATTAAATCGCCCGGCTCTGCAACACTGATGGCATGGCGTACTGCTTCTGCACGATCTCCTATACAAGCAAACTGATCATGCTGCATACCTTTAGCTAAATCACTCGTAATACTATCATATTCTTCATAACGTGGATCATCCGTTGTGAGTATAACATAATCTGCTACAGAAGCTTTTTCTGCCATTGTAGGACGCTTCGATTTATCACGATTACCTCCTGTACCAATTAAGAAAATAAGCTTTTTGCCTTCTTTCTTATACGGTAAGGCAGCATTAATCGCTTTTTCGATTGCATCCGGTGTATGCGCGTAATCAACAAAAATCTGAATTGGTAAATCCGTTTGTACTTTTTCCATACGTCCTTTTACTGGAGGCAATTGTTCTATTAGCTCTATAATGCGCTCTAGCTTAAATCCTCTTGCATAGAAATAGGCACAAACAGCTAACACATTGTAAATATTAAACTCTCCTAGTAAATGCATCGTTACTGGGAATGTGCCCTCAGGCGTAATCATATTAAAGCTTGTCAACCCATTTTCGTAACGGCAATTTTCTGCACGGAATAAGGCATTTTCATTTTTTAAGCCATATGTCCAAATAGGAAAAGGAGTCATTTGGGCAAAACGTTCTGACCAAGGATCATCTGCATTCAGTACTACATGTTTATTTTTTTCTAAATCCTGTCCAAGCTGTGAAAATAATAAGCCTTTTGCATGACCATACTCCTCCATCGTACCGTGGAAATCCAGGTGATCATGTGTTAAGTTCGTAAAGATAGCCACATCATAATCAACACCCGCTAAACGACCAAGCGCCAAACCATGAGATGACACTTCCATGACCATGGATCGACAACCTTCCATTTTTGCTCTAAAAATCATTTGCTGCGTATTAAGAGCATCACTCGTTGTGTTCGCTGATTCATATAATACACCGTTTAAGTTAAAACCAATTGTTCCTGACAAGGCTGATTTTTCACCTAAACCAAGTAATATATTATGAATAATACCTGCAACACTTGTTTTACCATTTGTTCCAGTCACACCAACCATGATGATATCTTTAGATGGATAGTCAAAAAACTTAGCAGCTAACAAGCCTAAAGCACGATCTGTATTATTGACGATTACTTGTGCAGCATTTCCTACTAATTCTAGTTCACGCTCTGCCACGACAATCGTCGCCCCAGCATCCACTGCCTTTTGAGCAAAATCATGCCCATCCACTGTATAGCCTTTAATACAAATAAATACACTATTTGGCTGTACACTACGTGAATCCATAGCAATATCTTTAATAATTGTCGGTATTCGACCGATTATTTTTTTTTGCGGAATCGCACTTAATAATTCCTCTGCGTACATGAATTATTCCTCCATTTCAATCATTGGCGAAGTAATATAAGCATATAGTAACGCAGCTGTCGCTTGAAGAGAATCAATATGTGTACGCTCATATGCGTGTGAAGACTCAATTCCAGGTCCAAATAAGGCATGACGCACATCAAAACCTGCACGAATAGCTGCAGATGCATCAGAACCGTAATACGGATAAAGATCTAATTTAAAGCTAATATTATTTGTCTTTGCAAGTTTGACTAAATGCTGCGTCAATTCATAATGATAGGGACCACTTGAATCTTTCGCACAAATTGATACTGTATATTCATCTGAAGCTTGACCGTCACCAATTGCCCCCATATCAACTGCAATATATTCTACTACTTGTGCAGGAATATTGGAATTCCCTCCATAGCCTATTTCTTCATTATTTGAAATATAAAAATGAGTCGTATATGGAAGTTGAAGATTATTTTCTTTTATATGTTTCATTAATTGCAATAACAAAGTTGTACTCGCTTTATCATCTAAATGTCGCGATTTAACAAACCCTGATTCTGTTACTTCAAAACGCGCATCGAAGGATACAAAGTCCCCTACTTCGATACCTAATTCACGCGTATCCGCTGCATTAAACACTTTTTCATCAAGTCGGACTTCAATATGGTTTTCGTCGCGTTTTAATTCTCCGGCTCCGCGGTATACATGTACTGTCGTTTCATGCATTAGTATTGTTCCACGTACCTTTTTCCCACTCGCTGTATGAATTGTGCAATACTCACCTTCTACCGCGTTCCAATTAAAGCCACCAATCATCGCAAGCTTTAGTCGTCCACTCGACTTTATTTCTTTGACCATTGCACCTAACGTGTCTGTATGCGCCGTTAATAAACGGTGTTGTTTGTCATTGTCCCCTGGAAAAGTGACAATAATCGCACCCTTGTTTGTTTTTGAATAAGAAATATGGTGATCAGTTAAAAACTGACCCATAAATCGCATAATATTTGTCGTATAGCCAGACGGACTCGCCATATTCACTAGTTTCTCTAATAATGATAACGTTTGTTGTTGATCCAATATATTCTTCATCTAAAGTCCCCCATTTTCTATTAATCATAACAAAATTCAGCATTTAACGACAATGTAAAATCATGTATTATTAATATTAACATGATTAGGAGGGCACGATGCAGCAATTAGAAATTCTACATAAACGAAATTTACTCATATACTATTCTTTACTAGTTACCATTACCATATATTTAATTACAATGGGAATTGGCTTTTTCGACTATCACTATCAATTTCCGCTTGTTTCACTTTTTCTAATGTCCTTTTTAGGATTGCTGTTTTATTTAAAAGTGAAGCCCAATAAATTGAAGTGGTTACTAATACTCTCTTGCAATATTATAGCTGTTTTATTAGTCATACAATGCACACACATTTTATCATTATTTTGGTTCATTTATTTTTTAGTTTTAGTCAGTGTCTATCGATTAACTATTGTGAATATCCTTTTAGCTTTCTTCACAACAATTGAAGTATTTGTCGTTGTTAAAGGTCATTTTCAACATGTCTTATTCGAAGATAATATGTTGTTGCCTTCCTACTTTTTTTTCTTAATTCTCCTTTGTTTTATAGGTTTGTTACAAACCATTTATTTGAGAAAACTATGGGGCCGAGTTGAAAAGAAAAATATGGATAAAGAGCTAGAACTGACAAAAACAGAAGCCTATTTAAATTTATTTTTTAATTATGCTGAAGATGCTATCGCTGTTTTTGATTTAGAAAATAAAATCATTGAAGTTAATCCTGCATTTGAAAAATTGTACGGCTGGACTCGTGAAGAATGTATCGGGAAAAAATTAGAATTGGTCCCACCTCAAAATAAGGATTCTATGTTAGATCGAATGAATCGTTTATTGCAAGGTGAGCGCATTCACTTATTAGAAACACAGGATATGCGGAAAGATGGTACATTATTTGATGCTCAATTATCACTTGCCCCTATTTATAATACTTACGGAGAAGTGATTGCAGTTTCCGTTATTTCAAGAGATGTTTCTTATATTAAGGAAAATGAGAGACTTATTTTACAATCAGAAAAATTGAAGCTTGCCGGAGAAATCGCTGCCGGTGTTGCACATGAAGTACGTAACCCGATGACCGTTATTTCTGGCTTTGCACAATTGATAAATGAAGATAAAAACTCACCCTATCATCCATATACGGATATTATTAAATCTGAAATTGATCGTATCGATTTGATCATTTCTGAATTTTTAGTATTATCAAGACCAGCAGTAGACATGCAGGAAATGATTGATCTCCAAAATATTTTGCAGGACATCAATACCCTATTTCAGCTCGAGTTTAAAAATAAAAATATCGTATTTGAAACAAACGTAAACGTAGAGGAAACACGCATGTTAGGAAATAGAAACCAAATAAAACAAGTAATGATTAATATTATTAAAAATTCAATGGAGGCGATTGTAGAAAAAGGGACAATAACAGCATCTATACACGAAGATAAACAAAACATTTATTTTGATGTGACAGATAACGGTAAAGGAATGCCTGACCATTTAGTCAAGCGCATATTCGAACCTTTTTTCACAACTAAAACAACCGGGACTGGACTTGGCATGATGATTACAAATAAAATTGTGCAAGAGCATAATGGCGACATTAAAATTTATAGCAAAGAAAATAAAGGAACAAAAATTGAAATCAGATTCCCAAAAGTCACAGACACAACTGTTTAACCCCCAAAATTTATGAAGGGGCTATATCTGGGGACAGTACGAGGGAGAGACTACTGTAGCTTTATCATCATTGTTTTAGAAAAATGATGTAGTTTCGCTAAGTGACTCAAACTCGTGCGTGTTCGTCAATCCAATCACCATATTTTTTATATAAAGGATAAATAGTTTCTTTATTAGCTGCGATCACCTCGCATCCTCTATCATCATAAATAAAAAAGATCACATTTTTAGTTATATTAATAAAAAATACATCTGGATAGTTTGATCCTGGACCGTATTTTGGTTTCAAAGGAAAATCCTCATTGCACGCTGCTTTGATAAGAA
>DEQI01000076.1:3014-5636 GCA_002360295.1 Planococcaceae bacterium UBA3370 | reverse complement strand
ATGATAACAAGCATGAAAAGAACTAAAGCAACTATGTTCCATTGCCCTATGTAAATGAAAACACCGAATAAAACGAACAAAAAACTGGTGCAAATAATAATGAGTTGTTTCACATTTACAAGGCCTTTAAAATAGGCAGCAAGCCCTGATGTCTTTGCCGTTTTCATCGTAGCAAAATAATACAGCATGGCAAGACGTGCTAATATGGGTATTGCAATAAAATAGAGTAAATGAACATCTCTCGATAGTGCCTCATAAATAAATCCAACTTTTAAAAACAATGCACATATTATTGTCAGAACACCAAATGCTCCAACTCGTGGATCATCTAATATTTCAAGTCGCTTTTGTTGATCTTTGTACGAAAAAAAAGCATCCCCTGTATCGATTAATCCATCGACATGTAAACCGCCTGTGATCATGATAGTTGCTATTATGATGAAGATCGTTAGCAACAGTGTTGAGAAATGGAAATAATAATCATTTATTTGAATAATGCATATAGAGGCTATCCCTATCAGAAGACCAAGCAAAGGCATGCTGGCATACATAGCCGTAACTGATTTTGCTGTTAATGGTAGCTGCTTTTTCACAGGTATAGATGTGAAAAATTGCAAACATAATAATACACCAGTGACAACGTTTTTCATCTTCAATCCCTCTACTTCCAGCGATTCACTTGCTTGTGATCAATTTCATATGCTTCATCACAAAATGCGACTAACCATTGTGAGAGCTCACCTAAACATTTTTTATAGGTTTCTACTTCCGTATAGGGAGATTTGGGTTCGTCTAGCACTTCATTTGATACTATCAAAATGGATACATTCTGTTCTTTCCAGCACATCAGTTGGTGTTGAAATGTCCTGATAAATTGTTCGATTGCTTCGTTACGGTTTAGGCTATTTTCCGTTTTGTATAAGTTATTAGAAAGCCATGTCGTAATACAGTCCCATAATATAACTGTATCCTCCGTAAACTGGTTAAGTTCTTTTGGTATAACATCGGGTACTTCAATCGTTTGCCAGACGATTTGACTATGTAGACGGTCTATTTGGTGGCGTTTAATTCGTGCTTGCATTTCATCATCAATTGCCACACCTGATGCAATATACACGAGTTTTTTTTTATGATAGACTGTGAATATTTTTTTTGCATAGTATTCTGCAAAGGCACTTTTACCGCTCCGAACACCACCTGTAATAAACACAATTCTCCCCATTTTTTATTCCCTCTCTTTTATAGGAAAAAGGGAGTAAGCAACTGCTCACATCCCTTCTATCTACTTATTTGAATAATTCTGGATAAACTGTTTCTGCTATAAGTTCTACTGCTTCACCAATGCGTGTACCCGGACGAGATAAGATATCAGAATCTACAAAGTACACTTCTTTATTCACAATTGCTTGCATTTTATCCCAGCCAGTACGCCCTAAAATTTCTGCAACTGGATCCTCATTATAGTTCACTGTTGTTAAAATAACTTGAGGGTCTTCCGTTATAACACTCTCTTCTGATACGTTAAACCAACCTTCTTGGTCTGCAAAAACATTTTCTACTCCAGCAATTTCTAAAATTTGCTGTTGGAATGTTCCTTTACCTGCTGACCAAATATCTGGACTAGGTGAAATTTCAAAATACACTTTTTTCTTGTCCGATAATGTAGCTGTTTTTTCTTGTACAGCTGCTACTTGATCCTTTATTTCTTCTACAACCTCTTCACCTTTATCTTCAACTTGCATTACTTGTGATAATTGAATAATATCACTATAAACATCATCAAATGATGTAGCTGAATTAATTACAAACACTTTTAAACCAGCAGATTCAAGTTGTTCAATTGGTAGAGGATCTCCCATCGTATAAGCTACAACAACATCCGGTTGTAATTCAATTATACGCTCTCCGTTAATTGTATTGTAAGAATCTGATACACGTTCGATATCTAAAGCTTCTTCAGGATAGTTATCATAATCTGTTGCGCCGACAATTTTATCGCCTACCCCTAAAGAGAATAATATTTCAGTATTACTTGGTTGCAAGGATACGATTGTTTCTGGTACTTCATCAAATGTTATGTCAATACCACGATCATCTGTCACCGTATAAGGACCAGATTGTTCTACTTCTGCTGCTTGTTGTTGATCTACGTCTTGCTCTTTATTCGGCTCTGCATCTTGTGTGCCACATGCTGCTAATAATAATGCAGCTGCAAGTGGTGCAATCCATTTACTTTTAAACATTGTCATTTTGCTTCCTCTTTTCGTTTTTTCATTGGGTATGATTTACTAACAAATTCAATTTCATCATGTCCACTGACTTTATTAATATATAAAGCCATCAGGAAAAAGACATTTGCTAGTAATCCTAAATAATTAAATAATATTTCTGGTACTTCACGTTCCTCACTCACTTTATGGAGTGCGCGAAATGATTTTTTTGCCTCACTTCGGCAGATATGTAGTCTTGCTGCTGCTTCGACACCTTGTGGAAGAACGAATCGATTGAACTGCTCACTCACATGTTGTAAATAAAAATCATAGCGATCACTTAAAAACTGTAAATCTTCTTCTGTAACAGCTAACTTTCCACGTACTGAACCATTAATATGATACGCCATTG
>DEQI01000076.1:0-2829 GCA_002360295.1 Planococcaceae bacterium UBA3370 | reverse complement strand
AACAATCTAACACTCTTCATAACTATTCAGACAATAAAAAAAGCCATCGAAAAGAACGATGGCATGTAGTGTATTACATATTAAAATATAAGTAATTCATTTCATTGCCGTCCATTCTCTTTAGTTCCGAAGAGTATTTGTAACGATCAGAAAAAGATAGGTCTCCTGGCTCACGCTTTTTAATCATTTAAGAACCTTCCCATTCAATAAAAACAGTGGTATTTCCTTAAATATTCACGTTTACAGTTACGGACATAGCTTCGGCTTCTCACCGAATTCCCTTTTATGCGAATAGCATCTTTTTCCTTGCAAACATATTCACTTGAATAAAAATGTACCATATTTAAAACTACTTTTGTAGAGTAATTTCAAATATTGAACATTTTAATGGTTTTTCAAACAAAAACAAGTAAAACTTTATAATAATATCATGTTACACGTTTGTAAATTTTATATTGCAATAAACAATAATATAAGACTATATTTCTTTACACTCCGGACACTTTCCATAAATCTCAAATTTATGTGCTTCTATCTCGAAGTTTGGCAACTTTTCTCCCAGCAATTCCATTGGGCATAACGATAGCTCCTTTACCCTTCCACATTCACGACAAATAAAATGATGATGGTGATGATCTGATTCACAATGCATCCGGAAATTGCGCTCACCATGTAGCTCTGTTTCATCTAAAATACCTAGCTCAACAAAGGTTGATAAATTACGATAAATCGTATCAAAACTCATACCCGGAAAATCTTTTTTTAGTACTGATAATAAATCACGTGCTGTTAAATATTTATCCGACTGAGCAAACATCTGTAAGATGAGCTCGCGTTTATCTGTTTTTTTATAACCGTTTTCTTTTAAAATTTCCCATGCGCGTGTTAAATTCACAGTGACTACACTCCTTTAGATTTTGCCGTTAATTTCATATAAAACTTTTTAGCGACTATGACAATTAATAAAATGACAATAGAAGTTACTACAATTGTTCCACCCGGTGCCAAATTCAAATAGAAGGCACTGATTAAACCGATTACTACGGACAATTCTCCGAAAACAATCGCTAAAATAATCGTTTCTTTAAACCCTTTTGCTAAACGCATTGCTGCTGCAACTGGTAATGTCATCAAGCTTGATACGAGTAAAATACCAACGATACGCATACTTGCAGCGATGACAAGCGCAACGACTATCATAAATAATAAATGAATTGATTTAGCAGGGAGACCGCTCGCTTTTGCGTACTCTTCGTCAAATGATAGGACAAACAACTCTTTAAAAAATAATGCCAAAAATAGAATAACAATAATGGCTATTGTTACAACTACGAGCAAATCTTGCCTCGATACTGCCGAAACAGAGCCAAATAAATAGCTCATTAAATCCGTATTAAAACCACTCGCTAGCGAAATGAAAATGGCACTCATACCAATTCCTCCCGACATAATAATCGGAATCGCTAGTTCTTCATAGTGTTTATAGAGCCGGCGCAATCGCTCTATTAAAATAGAGCCACTTACCGATGCTATAATACCTAAATAAATTGGATTGAGAAATGCCAACGCAGCAACTGATTGACTTACATACAAGCTACCCGCAATCCCTGCAAGTGTTACATGAGACAATGCATCTGCAATAAGTGACAGTCTTCTAACGACAATAAAGACGCCTAGTAATGGAGCTATAACACCTATAATGAGCCCAGAAAAAAAGGCATTTTGTAAAAATTCATAATGTAAAATCGCTTCGATCATATGCTTACTCCTTTAGTGAATCTTTCTTACTTTATGGCCATACCATGCGTCTAAATCTTGCTGAGAAAGAACGTCAAAATCATTTTTATAGCCGTGGAAATGAATCGTTTGATTTAAACAAGCAACATGACTGATGCGATTAGATACCGTATCTACATCATGTGTGACTAAAATCATTGTAATTTGACGTTCCTCGTTTAGTTTGGCCAGCATATCATAAAACGATTGCACATTTTCGTGATCAATCCCAACAGTTGGTTCATCTAATATAAGTAACTTCGGCTCTGCAATTAATGCTCTGGCAATAAACACACGTTGCTGTTGCCCACCCGACAATTCACCAATATTTCGTTTGGCGAATTGTTCCATGCCTACTGATTGAAGTGATTGGATTACCCGTTCATGTACATCTTTGGGCAATCGTTTAAATAGCCCTGTTTTTTTGGTTAAACCACTTTTAACAACTTCTTCAACAGTTGCTGGAAAGCCCGAGTTAAAAGCATTTGATTTTTGTGATACGTAGCCAATCCATTCACGTTGTTTGAACATATTCATATCCTGACCAAATAGTTCGATACTACCGTTCATCGGTTTTAATAAGCCTAAAATGAGCTTTAACAAAGTCGATTTCCCAGAACCGTTCGGACCTAATAGCGCTAAAAAGTCGCCCTCTTCCACACGAAATGAAATATTTTTAAGCACTTGTGTATAGTCATATTGGAACGATACATTTTGTAATTCAATAATCGTTTTTTTCATGCCATCTCTTCTTTCTAATTCAAAATCATTACGATTTACAATGTGTTAGTATAATTTACTTATACCGTTTTGTAAAGGAATCTATCTTGAAAGGATGAGCTTTTGAAAGCATTAGAATTTTATAATTATTTAATGAGAGCTAGTGATAAAGAGGTGCAGGCGTTCGTTTATAAAAATACTAGTATTGAGTTAACGATGAGTGAGATTAAACAGCTGCGCCCATTAATGGGAGAGGCAAATGTAAGCTGGATGTTTAGCGGCATCCCCAAATCCGTTTTGAAGGAAGCCGAAAAAATAATAGGAAAATCAAAG
>DEQI01000074.1:1183-3175 GCA_002360295.1 Planococcaceae bacterium UBA3370 | reverse complement strand
AACTAAAAATCTTTTCAATTGCCAATGAAATGACCCAATAGATCACTGCCAACGCGATAAAAATTTCTAACGTATGTGTGTTATAGTTATTCGCAATAATTAAATTCGCTTTCCCGACTATGTCTATGAAACCAATTGTATAAGCCAGTGCCCCTTCTTGTAATACCGCTATTAGACCGTTTCCAAAGTTCGGTAGCGCAATGACGAGAGCTTGCGGAAAAATGATTCGGCGATAGGCTTGCATTGGCGTTAAACCAACGCTTACAGCTGCTTCAAACTGCCCGCGATCAATGGCTAAATAAGACGAACGGATGACTTCCGACATCATGGCCGCAAACTGTAAGCTAAAGGTAATAACAACGAACACACCCGTATGGACATTTTGCAAATTAATCCTAAACAAATTCTCCGAAAATGCTGGGATACCATAGTAAACAAGGAATAATAGGACGATGGATGGCGTACATCGCATAATGGTTGTATACATATTGGCCAACCATTGTAATAATTTATTACGACTAAGCTTAGCAGCGGCAAGTACTAGCCCTAACAAACTGCCAGCCACTACTGCTGCACCAGCGACAAAGATTGTCACCCATAAATATGGCAATAGCTGTGGTAGCGCCGACCATAAATAAGCGATATCAAAATATTTCTCCATCCATCACACCACTTTCTCTTATTAGAAATGCATAAATGCCCTCATGTCGCACCGAAAGTCCCGAATCGAAAGCCGTTTTTAGCTTTCGACCGAGGGGCTGCTAGACAATGTTAAATCTCCAGAAATAGCCCCTTCTCAGCGTTCCATTAACGCTCCACTGATTCTAAAACTTCGAATAAATCTTTACCATAAAACTCTACACTTAGTTTATTTAACGCATCTGTCTTTTTAATTTCTGCAATGGCTTTGTCATATGCATCTGCAAATTCTTGCTCTTTTTTATTAAATAGAGGCCACGTTTTAATTACTGCAAATTCGTTATACACAACTTCATCTTTCAAATGATAATAAGGGCCGCCTTCCGTTAACACTTGCCCTGTGAAGCTCCCTTCAATTTGCACACCGCCGTCCACACGTCCTTCATTCACCCATTGCACAACGTCTACTGAAAACTCTTCACCTGCTTTTAGTTGTACTGGGTTGTCTGGATTGGCTTCGTTATATTCTGCAATCACTGTGTATTGGGCATTATTTGCCGCGATTGGCGCTAATGTCATTCCAGCTGATGCAAAATCACTTAAATTTTTAATCTGTTCGTTTTCTTTTTTCAACACGAGACCTGCACTACTCAGCCCTAAAAATTCTTGTGGGAAAATATACTTAGCTGTACGCTCCTCTGTCCAGAAAGCATTTTTGACCCCTACTTGATATTTCCCTTGCTCTACACCAAGTAATAAATCATCACTTGATGTACCGATATATTCAAATTCGTATTCTTCCAACGCTTCATCCACAAGCTTCATGACTTCAACATCATAGCCAGTTGGATTTCCCTTTTCATCAATATAGGTCATTGGTTTACTTGCTTGATCATAGGCAACTTTCACCTTTTTTACTTGTACTCCTCCTGCTGTAGCAGAGCTAGAACTAGCATCATCTTCTCCGCAAGCAGCCAAAATAGAAAGGGATGCGAAACTTATCGCTGCTAGCTTTAATATTTTTTTGAATGCCATTTACACTCTCTCCTTTTGTTCATTCAGTTGGTTTATAGCCGTTTCAGCTAATTTTTTGATGGTCATATCATCCATTGGCGGATTATGTAGCCCCGCGCGCACATCTCGGTAATAACGCTGCAATGGATTATTGCGTTGAAGACTCTTTGCCCCAACAATGCGCATGGCCTTATCCACAATCGTTAGTGCGCTATTCGTGACAACATGCTTCGCTATATTAATTTCATGTACCACCTGTTCTTTTCGAACTGGATCAGCAAATGCTTCCGCTGCCCCGTATAAAGTAAAACGTGCTGTAGCTAACTCTAACTCGATTTC
>DEQI01000074.1:0-1005 GCA_002360295.1 Planococcaceae bacterium UBA3370 | reverse complement strand
ACATTTTCTAATACAAGATCATGACTCCCTGTACCTCGCATGGAAATCACATCCCATGTTTCATCAATGGAAACACCTTCTGCTTCTCTCGGTATTAAAAAGAACCCTACTTTTTCTTGGTCTTCAATCCAAGCTGACGTTAAAAAATAATCCAGCTCAGGTGCACCTGTCGTATAATTTTTCCGACCATTAATGACCCACCCGCTTGCTGTTTTTCTTGCCGTAGTAGCTGGACGACCTCCACGTGTTGGACTACCCATCGCGAATTCACTAACTGCACGGTTAATAATTGCGCCTCGTTCTACTTCCTTTGCAAATTCCATTAACTTTTTCTGTTCCCACTGTTCATGATCGAATAAATCGCCAACTGTTAGTAACGTCCACCCGATGGATAATGCCGTACTCGCATCATAGCTTGCTAATGTTTCGTGCAATAATACTGCATCATAAACACTAAACCCTTCACCACCTAGCTGTTTTGGTAATGTGATTTTTGTATACCCAATATCGCGGAGTGCTTGAATATTTTCTTTTGGGAAATAGGATAGCTCATCAACTTGCTGTGCACGTCCTTTAAATGCATCCTCCAATGTAGCTAGCTTTTGTAACCACGCTCTTTGTCTATCAGTTTTGATAAATAGCTGTTTACTCAATTTCAACGCCACCTTTAAAAATTCTATATTTTCTAACTTTTCTTATTGGAATTGATTGTAAGGCCTGCCTAATTGTAAGTCAATAGCATAATCCTAGTTTTTTTATAGGTTTTATATATTATAACGTTTTCATTGCTTATGTTCCTTCGTTTTAGCAAGATAAAAAATTTTTTATAGAAACAAAAAAAGTTGTTTCGAAGGACGCGCCTTCAAAACAACTTTTTTCAATTTTATATTACATTTTTTCTGGAGCAGATACCCCGATTAATTTTAATGCGTTTGCAATTGTGATACGAACGGCTGTAATTAATGCAATACGTGCCTCTGTTAACTCTTTGTTGTCTGCATTAAT
>DEQI01000274.1:10300-13174 GCA_002360295.1 Planococcaceae bacterium UBA3370 | reverse complement strand
CCAGCTGTCGGGGCTAAACGGGGAGTTTGCGCTTTTCATTTTGCATATAGAAAACATTAGGAGGCAATTCGAATGGTAGAGTATAAAGATACGTTATTAATGCCAAAAACAGATTTCCCAATGCGTGGAAATTTACCGGCAAATGAACCGAAAATGCAGGAAAAATGGAACGAGATGGACATCAATAAATTAGTAAATGAGCGTACAGCAGATCGTCCTCATTTCGTTTTACATGATGGCCCTCCATATGCTAACGGTGATATCCATATTGGGCATGCGTTAAACAAAGTAATTAAAGATATGATTAACCGTCATAAATCAATGACTGGTTTCCATGTACCATATATTCCGGGATGGGATACACACGGTCTACCAATCGAGCAGGCTTTAACAAATAAAGGCGTTAAACGAAAAGAAATGTCTGTAGTAGAGTTCCGTAAACTTTGTGAGGAATATGCTTATGAACAAATTGAAAACCAACGTAATCAATTTAAACGTTTAGGTGTTCGTGGAGATTGGGAAAACCCATATATTACACTAAAACCTGAATTTGAAGCACGCCAAATTGAAGTGTTCGGAAAAATGGCTGAAAAAGGCTATATTTATAAAGGTTTAAAACCAGTTTATTGGTCACCATCTTCAGAATCAGCACTGGCTGAAGCGGAAATCGAATACAAAGATGTGAAATCTGCATCCATTTATGTAAGCTTCGCTATTAAAGATGCAAAAGGTGTTGTACCAGCTGATGCGAAATTCATTATTTGGACAACAACGCCTTGGACATTACCTGCAAACTTAGGGATTTCAGTAAATCCAGAATTCACATATGTAGTAGTAGCGGTAGGTGAGAAAAAATTCATTATCGCAAAAGATTTACTGGAAAATGTTTCTGCTGCACTTGAGTGGGAAAGCTATGAAGTGATCCAAGAAGTTAAAGGTGAAGCATTAGACCGTATCGTTGCTAAACACCCATTCTATGATCGCGATTCTCTTGTGATGGTTGGTGAGCACGTAACAGCTGAAGCGGGTACAGGATGTGTTCATACAGCACCTGGACACGGGGAAGACGACTTTAATATCGGTAAAGCATATGGCTTACCAGTGCTATCTCCAGTAGATAATCGTGGATGCTATACAGACGAAGCGCCTGGTTTTGAAGGGATTTTCTATGATGATGCGAATAAAATTGTCACTGAAAAATTAAAAGAAGTGGATGCGCTTGAAAAACTAAACTTCTTTACACACTCATACCCACATGACTGGCGTACAAAAAAACCAGTCATTTATCGTGCAACGCCTCAATGGTTTGCATCGGTAGACATGTTCCGTGATGAATTATTAGAGGCAGTTCGTGCAACTGAATTTACACCAGCATGGGGTGAAACGCGTCTGTACAATATGATTCGTGACCGCGGAGACTGGGTAATTTCTCGTCAACGTGCATGGGGTGTACCGATTCCAATTTTCTATGCTGAAAACGGAGAACCAATTATTACGCCAGAAACAATTGCTCATATTTCTCAACTATTCCGTGAGCACGGTTCAACTATTTGGTTTGAAAAGTCTGCGAAGGAATTATTACCAGAAGGATTTACACATCCAGGTAGCCCGAATGGTGAATTCACGAAGGAAAACGATATTATGGACGTTTGGTTCGATTCAGGTTCATCTCACCAAGGTGTACTTGTAGAGCGTGGTATGAAATATCCGGCTGATCTTTATTTAGAAGGGTCTGACCAACACCGTGGCTGGTTTAACTCATCATTAATTACATCTGTTGCGATTAACGGTTATGCACCATATAAAGGACTTTTAACGCATGGTTTCGTTCTTGATGGTGAAGGTCGCAAAATGAGTAAGTCATTAGGGAATGTTATTGTTCCACAAAAAGTAATGGATCAATACGGGGCAGATATTTTACGTTTATGGGTTGCATCTGTTGACTACACAGGTGACGTTCGTATTTCGATGGATATGCTAAAACAAGTATCAGAAGCATATCGTAAAATCCGTAACACACTTCGCTTCTTACATGGTAACGTTTCTGATTTCAATCCTGAAACAGACCGTGTGGCATACGAAGACTTACGTGAAATGGATCAATACATGTATATGCGCTTACAAGACGTATTAAAATCAGTACGTGCAGCGTATGACCGTTACGAGTTCTCAACAGTATATACAGTTGTAAACAACTTTGTAGCAGTTGAATTATCTTCATTCTACTTAGATATTGCAAAAGACGTTGTCTATATTGAAGGTGTCGATCAAAAAGATCGTCGTGCAATGCAAACGGTTATGTATGATACTTTAATGACATTATTAAAAGTATTAACGCCAATTTTACCGCATACTACAGATGAAATGTGGTCTTATTTAGGGCAAGAAGAAGTGTCTGTACAATTAACAGACTTCCCTGAAGTAGACGAACAAGCTAATTTTGCTGAATTACGTGCAAAATGGGTTAATGTCATTGCCGTTCGTGATGAAGTATTAAAAGCGCTTGAAGAAGCTCGTAATGCAAAAGTAATTGGTAAATCATTAGAAGCAAAATTATCTGTTTATGCAGATGCAGATGTTGCAGCTTTATTAAACGATGCAAGCATTAATTTTGCGCAACTTTCTATTGTTTCTGCGTTTGAAGTGGCAGGTACAAAAGAGCAAGCACCAGCAAATGCTCTAGTATTAGATAAAACAGCGATTGTTGTTGAAAAAGCGGACGGTGAAAAATGCGAACGCTGCTGGACAATTTCAACATCAGTAGGCTCTCATGAAACACACTCAACATTATGCTCACGTTGTGCTGATGTTGTAGAAAAATATTACGTATAACAATAAAGGGGTTTTCCTGTAAGTAGTTTTTACAGGAAAATC
>DEQI01000274.1:0-10162 GCA_002360295.1 Planococcaceae bacterium UBA3370 | reverse complement strand
GCTGGCGAGAGCGGAAATCAATCCCAAGTTTATAGTGAAGAGCCAAAAAGTATAGCTATTTCTTATCAAATAATTCACTATAATTAGTTGCTTCTCTCAAAGCTCTTTCCTCTAGTGGGATGCGTACCGATAACATGGCCATATTCAAAAGTGTAAAGAGAAACGCAGTTAAATACGCTTCAAACATGAAAGGTAATAAAATAAATTCCAAACTAACGATGGTGTAGTTAGGGTGCCTCATATATAAATAAGGTCCTTTTTTTACGACTTGTGCATGAGGTAAAATAATAATTTTCGTATTCCAAAATCGGCCTAAAGAACGGAGACACCAAATACGAAGCCCTTGTACAAAAAGAAAGAAACCAAGTAGAATTGGGAAAAATGGAGATAATCCTGTGTGATCAAAGATAACCTCAGCAATTAAAAATAGAAAAAAACTACTATGAAGGGCAAGCATATATGGATAATGAGAAGCCCCAACCTCATATGCCCCTTGAGTAAACATCCACTTTTCGTTTCGTCTAGCAATGAATATTTCAACTAATCGTTGTATGATGACAAGTGAAATGACAACAATAAATACCATTTTATCCCTCCCACTGTAGTAATACGGCTTCCCCGCAAAAGCCTGGACCAAGAGCAACGAGTAAACCGAATTCATCTGCTTTATTATCATCTGCCATAAATTGCTCTAACACGTAGAGGACAGTAGGGGAGGACATATTGCCATAGTGTTTTAAAATATAACGTGAGATGCCTGTTTGTTCAGCGGAGAGCTGTAACGTATTTTCATAAGCTTGCAACACTTTTTTACCACCTGGATGGGCGATGAAATGTTTGACATCACCTATGGTTAAGTATTGTTTTTCTAAAAACTGCTCTATAAACGGCCCAAGCCAATTCGTAATGATAGCAGGAATACTTTTTTGAAATACAACATGTAAACCACTGTCTTTCACATGCCACCCCATTACTTGTTCAGAGTTAGGTATCCATTTTGAAGCACTAGTAATGATGGAGGGACCTTTTTTATTCGTAGGGACGACTACCTGATCACCGCATACGAGCACACAAGCAGCTCCATCTGCAAAAAGGGAAGCCCCGACTAAATTGCTTTTCGAATAGTCATTCACTTGAAATGTTAAGCTGCAAAGTTCTACGCAAACGACAAGAGCTTTTTTGGTCGGATGGGCTTTACAAAAATCAAACGCTCGACTTATACCAGCAGCGCCCCCTGCACATCCAAGACCCCAAAGTGGTATACGGGAAACGTGATCTGAAAAAGGTAAGTGATTCATGACTCGTGCATCAATACTAGGAGTAGACATTCCTGTAGAGCTAACAAAAATAATCGCATCGATTTCGGATGGTGAAATAGGTGTCTGTAAAAACGATTCATTTTGAAGACAAGCTTGTATAACCTGTACACTGTACTCTGTAGCTAATTCAATATAAAGATTATTTCGTTCCTCCAGAGAATGCTCTGTTCGATACCACTGTGGGGGGACGCAAAAATGGCGTATTTCGATTTCCCCATTTTGAAAGACGTTTAGTAGTCGCTCCAGTCTAGGGATTTTTTGCTGAAATAATTCCTTTGTTAGTTTTTCCGTATAATCCTGATGTAGTGTATAAGGGGGCTTATATGTACTTATAGACGTAATAGTGGGCATAAAAACGACACTCCTCTTAACTCAATGTGGTTCATTGTATGCTAAGAAGTAAATAGAGCATACCAATTTGTCCATTTTTATTGCGAAGAAATACGAGCTTGAACGAATGTAACTGTTGAAAGTGGCTGTGCGGAGAGTAGTATGCCTCGGATACAAAGAGATTCCAACTGCAGATGATGTACCTGTTTATCACAATCTAGAATGAAGTATTTCTACTTTAATTTAGAGATTATTGTTATTAGTATAAGTTCAGTTATGTTAGAATAAGTTAGATATCGTGTAAACGGAGGCGTCTTGTGTGAAAAAGTATTATGGAATAGCTATTTTAGTCATATTATTAGATCAATTAACGAAGTGGGCAATTGTTAAAAATATGGAGTTAGGCGACAGAATTGCAGTTTGGGATCCGTGGCTTGGTATTTTATCGCATCGTAATCGCGGTGCAGCATGGGGTATGTTAGAAGGACAAATGTGGCTTTTTACGATTGTTACTATAGGCGTTATAATAGCGATTTTCTACTTTTTCTATAAGGAAGCAAAAGGGAAACCATTGTTCCAAGCAAGTTTAATGTTATTATTAGGCGGTGCTATTGGGAACTTCATTGACCGATTATTTCGTGGAGAGGTAGTCGACTTTGTGGATGTATTAATACCAGTCGTGAACTACCATTTCCCGATATTTAATGTTGCTGATGCAGCTTTAACAATAGCTGTTGTCCTATTATTACTAGCAATATTATTAGAAGAACAACAAGATAAGAAAAAGGTGAAAAAATGACAGTTGTAACATATACAATTGAAGCTGCCAATGCAGGTGAACGAATTGATAAGGCGTTATCATCTATCCAATCAGAATGGTCACGTACGCAAATTGGCAACTGGGTTACGGATGGAATCGTAAAAGTAAACGGTGAAGACGTAAAACCGAAATACAAAGTGAAAGAAGGGGACGTTATTGAAATCAACGTTCCAGAAGCGGAAGAGCTCGAAGTTGTTGCAGAAGATTTAAGTTTAGAAATAGTTTATGAGGATGCGGATGTGCTCGTTGTCAATAAACCGAAAGGAATGGTTGTTCATCCTGCACCGGGTCATCTATCAGGCACGCTTGTCAATGGTCTCATGTATCATTGTAAAGATTTATCAGGAATTAACGGTGTTTTGCGCCCTGGTATCGTGCACCGTATTGACAAAGATACTTCAGGTTTATTGATGGTAGCGAAAAATGATGTAGCGCATACTTCACTTGTTGATCAATTAGTGAATAAAACCGTTACACGTAAATATACAGCGCTCGTTCACGGGCATATTGCACATGATAAAGGCACAATTGATGCACCAATTGGTCGAGATACGAAAGATCGTCAAAAACAAGCTGTTGTCGATAATGGGAAACATGCAGTAACGCATTTCCAAGTAATTGAACGATTTGGAAATTATACGTTAGTGGAATGTCGTTTGGAAACAGGACGTACGCATCAAATTCGTGTGCATATGAATTATATCGGCTTCCCGTTAGTAGGAGATCCGAAATATGGTCCGAAGAAAACAATTGATTTTGGAGGACAAGTATTACATGCAGGCGTATTAGGCTTTATACACCCAGTTTCAGGAGAGTATTTAGAATTCTCTGCCCCATTACCTGCAGATTTTGAACAATTATTATCTGATCTTCGAAAATAACATTGACAAGAATGTATAACAGATATACAATAGCAACAGTGAAAAAATTGAATCACCTTTAATAGCGGTCCAGAGAGGCTGAGAAGGTACTTGTGAAGCGTTTAAAATTTTGTGATGCAAAATTTTAAAGCGCACTATTTAAACATGTATTGAACAACCTCCAAAGCGATTGCTTCGGAGGTTTTTTATTTGAAAAAGGTGAGATAATAAACTAAACAAGGCATGGAAGGAGGAGCATTATGTCACAAATTAATGAATTGCTAGATGGACCTTCAATGAACCGAGCATTAACTCGTATAGCTCACGAAATCATTGAACGTAATAAAGGAATTGATCAGTGTATTTTAGTAGGTATTAAAACAAGAGGTGCTTACTTAGCTAAACGCTTAGCCGAGCGCATTGAAAAAATTGAGGGGAAACCTGTCCGTACAGGAGAGCTGGATATTACATTATATCGTGATGATTTGTCTAGAAAGCAAGATGAAGCGCTAGTGAGACAAGTAGATATTGAACACAGTGTTGTGGAACAAAAAGTGGTGTTAGTAGATGATGTGTTATATACAGGGCGTACAGTACGTGCAGCACTCGATGCTGTGATGGATTTAGGTAGACCATCACAAATTCAGCTAGCTGTTCTCATAGACAGAGGACATCGTGAATTACCAATTCGTGCAGATTATGTTGGGAAGAACATTCCGACATCTGGAGTTGAACGAATCGTTGTCAATTTAACAGAAGTTGACGGGCAAGATTTAGTCACAATTCACAAACCAGAATAAATAAAAAGTGAGGAAATGGGCCATGTCAAATTCAAGACCAGTTTTAGATATAAATGATAAGCCATCTGGTATGCAGCTTATTACATTAAGCTTTCAGCATATGTTCGCCATGTTTGGCTCCACTATATTAGTACCGAAATTAGTAGGACTAAGCCCGTCGATTGCACTATTAACAAGTGGTATAGCGACAATTATCTTTTTATTAATTACACAATTTAAAGTCCCGGCTTATTTAGGCTCTTCATTCGCCTTTATTTCTCCAATTATCTCAGTTGCGGGATTAAGTAGTGCCGGAGTAGCCATCAATCCAGGGAATGCGATGATAGGCTCGATGGCCGTCGGGATTACATACGCTATCGTATCACTATTAATTTGGAAAACAGGCTATAAATGGCTTATGGCTTTACTGCCACCGATTGTTGTAGCCCCTGTAATTATTGTTATTGGTTTAGGCATCGCGGGTACAGCAGTGGATATGGCGATGAATGTGGATGGCGAATATAATGGATTACACTTCTCAGCTGCGTTAGTCACATTATTTGCAGCAATTATATTCAACGTATATTTCAAAAATATTTTAAGTGCCATGCCAATCTTACTAGGGTTAGTTGTTGGGTACATTTATTCAATATTCATTGGTATTGTTAACTTTGATATAGTGAAAGAAGCTAGTTTTTTTGCAAAGCCCGACTTCTTAATTCCGGGTGTGCACTATGATATTAATATTACAGCCACTATTTTACTAGCAATGGTTCCAGTAGTTATTGTAACGATCTCAGAGCATATTGGTCACCAATTAGTGCTAGGTAAAGTTGTTAATCGCAATTATATTCAAGATCCAGGTCTTCATCGTTCATTACTAGGTGATGGATTAGGAACTTTCGTCAGCTCTTTAGTTGGTGGACCACCGAAAACAACGTATGGTGAAAATATTGGCGTATTAGCTATTACAAGAGTATATTCAGTTTACGTCATTTTGGGAGCAGCTGTACTAGCCATTTTAGTATCATTCTTTGGAAAAGTAATGGCATTAATCAGCACAATTCCTACTGCCGTTCTTGGTGGAATCTCAATATTACTATTCGGTATTATTGCATCTAGTGGATTAAGAATGTTCGTAGAAAATAAAGTAGATTTTGGTAATAATAGAAACATGGTGATTGCATCTGTTATTTTAGTCATCGGTATAGGCGGTGCAAAAATAGCATTCGGTGATTTCGTCCTATCAGGTATGGCATTGTCAGCAATCATCGGAGTATTATTAAACCTTATCTTACCAGGTCGCGATAAAAATATTGAGAATATACACGACAATTAAATAGTAGTACCTTTTAAAGATTGTCCAGAGAGGCAGTAAGGGGAACGACAAGCGTTAGCACATAGTTTTATGATGCTCTAGTTTGTTACACTCTAAAATGCCTCACTATTGACAATAGTGAGGCATTTTTTAATGGTAAAAATAGTTTTATAGAGTTCGAGCAAGTAAAAATGAAGCTAGTAGCGAATTAAACGGAGGTACATGATATGAAAAATTTATTATCAATGGAACATTTAACAAACGAGGAAATTTTACACATTTTAGATCGAGCACGTGCATTTGAAAATGGAGAAGCAGCACAGCTTGATCGTTCTTATCATGTAGCAAATTTATTTTTCGAGCCAAGTACACGAACTAAAACAAGCTTTGAAATGGCAGAGCATCGTGTAGGCTGTACAGTTATTCCGTTTGATGCAGGATTTTCAAGTGCATTAAAAGGCGAAACAATGTATGACACAGTAAAGACACTTGAAATGATTGGGTTGGATGCGGTTGTTATTCGTGCAAAAGAAGACGAATATTACAATGAGTTACTAGAAGGGATCAATTGTGCTGTCATTAATGCAGGTGACGGGGCTGGCCAACATCCATCGCAAAGCTTACTAGATTTATATACGATAAAAAAAGAATTCGGTAAATTTGAAGGCTTAAATGTTACAATTGTAGGTGACATTTCACATAGCCGTGTAGCAAAATCAAACGCGACAGCACTAACAAAACTAGGGGCAAATGTACGTTTCCTTTGTCCTAAAGAATGGGCAGGCGATTTTGAAGCAGCACACTCTTGGGAAGAGGTGCTAGAAGATAGTGATGTCATTATGCTGCTACGTATTCAACATGAGCGTCATGAAGTGAGTGGAAATTTCTCGAAGGAAAGCTATCATGAGCAATACGGTTTAACAGTAGCACGTGAAAAACGAATGAAGCCAACAGCGATTATTATGCATCCTGCACCGGTAAACCGCGATGTGGAAATTGCCGATGAACTAGTAGAATGTGAACGTTCACGTATTTTTGAGCAAGTACGAAACGGAGTATTTGCACGTATGGCGATATTGGAGACAATTTTAAAAGGGAGAAAATAATATGACGAAATACATTCAAGATGTAAAAATTGTTAGTGAAGCAAGTGAGCTAGTAACAACGAGTATTACAATTGAAGACGGCATCATTACAGCAATTGGTGGGGAACTGCCAGATGGTGCAGAAGTAATTGAAGGAAAAGGTCATTTAGTATCTCCAGGCTTTGTAGATGTACATACGCATTTGCGTGAACCAGGATTTGAACATAAAGAAACCATTGCAACAGGAACAGCATCCGCTGCAAAGGGTGGATTTACAACGATTTGCGCGATGCCAAACACAAAGCCCGTACCTGATTCAATCGAAAACATGCAGCTTATAAATGGTTTAATTGAAGAAAGTGCAATTATTCGAGTATTACCATACGGCTCTTTAACAAGAGATATTTCAGGAGAAGTTCGTACCAATATGGAAGAACTGAAGGAACACGGTGCAGTAGCATTCTCAGATGACGGTGTTGGAATTCAGTTAGCCTCAACAATGTATGAACAAATGAAAGAAGCAGCGCGCTTAGATGCTATCGTTGTAGCACACTGTGAAGATAACTCACTTATTTATGACGGGGTTATGCATGAAGGGAAACGCAATGTGGAGCTAGGTTTACCAGGTATCCCTTCTATCTGTGAGTCAGTGCAAATTGCTCGCGACGTATTATTGGCTGAAGCAGCGGGTGCACGTTATCACGTCTGTCACGTATCCACGAAGGAATCTGTACGTGCAGTACGTGACGCGAAAGCAGCAGGTATTCGTGTCACAGCTGAAGTTTGTCCACATCACTTATTACTTGAAGAAATGGATATTCCGTCAGATGATGCAAACTGGAAAATGAATCCACCTTTACGTGCGAAAGACGATCAAGATTCACTTCACGCAGCACTGCTTGACGGTACAATTGACTGTATCGCAACAGATCACGCGCCACATACAGTAGAAGAAAAATGCTGTGGCATGGTAGGAGCTCCATTTGGAATCGTAGGATTTGAAACGGCATTTCCATTACTTTACACAAATTTTGTAGAAACAGGGAAATGGACATTGAAGCAATTAATCGATTGGATGAGCGCAAAACCTGCACAAATTTTTGATTTGCCTTACGGAAAGCTAGAAGTTGGAGCTTCAGCCGATTTAGTGTTAATCGACCTAAATAAAGAACAAACAGTAGATGCAGAAGGTTTTGTGACGAAGGGTCGTAATACACCGTTTAACGGCTGGGTAGCAAAGGGTTGGCCTGTATTAACAATGTATGCAGGTAATATCGTATATCAGGAGGCAAAGTAATGAAAAAACGTTTATTAATTTTAGAAGACGGTACAGTATTTAGTGGCAACGCATTCGGTAGTGAAAAGCAATCTCAAGGAGAGGTTGTTTTTACAACAGGAATGACAGGCTATCAAGAAACGATATCTGACCCATCATTTTATGGGCAAATTGTTACTTTGACTTATCCTTTAATCGGAAACTACGGTATTAACCGTGATGATTTTGAATCAATCACTCCAGCTATTCGTGGATTTGTTATTCGTGAGCTTGCAGAGCAACCATCGAACTGGCGCTCAGATATGACATTAAATGACTATTTAACAGCCAAAGATATTCCGGGAATTGAAGGAATTGATACGCGTAAATTAACACGTATTATTCGTGCAAAAGGTGCTGTTCGTGCCATCTTAACAGCAGCAGATGCTGAAGTAAATGTGGATGAAGTAGTAGCACAATTACAAGCTACACCACTGATTACACATCATGTACAACAAGTATCAGCGCAAGCACCCTATCCTTCTCCAGGTCGCGGTAAACGTGTAGTATTAATCGACTTTGGTATGAAACATGGTATTTTACGTGAATTAAATAAACGTGATTGTGATGTACTTGTAGTACCTTACAATACAACAGCTGAACAAATTTTAGAGTGGCATCCAGATGGCATTATGTTGTCAAACGGTCCTGGCAATCCTGAAGAGGTAACAGAAGGAATTGAAACAGTGAAAAATTTAATAGGTAAAGTACCAATGTTCGGTATTTGTCTAGGGCATCAGATTTTCTCATTAGCATGTGGAGCTAAATCGTTTAAATTACCATTCGGTCACCGCGGTGGTAACCATCCTGTCAAAGATTTACGCACAGGTCGTACAGATTTAACATCTCAAAACCACGGCTATGCGATTGATATAGATTCATTAGAAGGAACAGATCTAGAACTTACACATGTTGCATTAAACGATGGCACTTGTGAAGGTGTTCGTCATAAGAACTATCCAATCTTCACAGTGCAATATCACCCAGAAGCTTCACCGGGTCCAGAAGATTCAAATCACTTATTTGACGAGTTTATTGAAATGATGGAAAAAGAAGCAGCAAAGGAGAAACAACATGCCTAAACGTACAGATATAAACACAATATTAGTAATCGGATCAGGTCCAATCGTTATCGGTCAAGCAGCAGAGTTTGACTATGCAGGTACTCAAGCTTGTCTTTCATTAAAAGAGGAAGGCTACCGTGTCATTTTAATTAACTCAAACCCAGCAACAATCATGACGGATACAGAAATCGCTGACAAAGTATATATTGAACCAATTTCACTAGAATTCGTATCTCGCATTTTGCGCAAAGAGCGCCCAGATGCAATCTTACCAACACTTGGTGGTCAAACAGGGTTAAATATGGCTATCGAGCTAGATGAATCTGGCATTCTAGATGAATTAGGTATCGAAATTTTAGGGACAAAATTAGATGCGATTCACAAAGCAGAAGACCGTGATTTATTCCGAAACTTAATGTACGAATTAGGAGCTCCAGTACCTGAATCAGATATCATTCACAACTTAGATGAAGCGCGTGCATTCGTTCAGAAAATCGGTTACCCAGTAATCGTTCGTCCAGCCTTTACTTTAGGTGGTACTGGCGGTGGTATTTGTCACAACGATCAAGACTTAGAAGAAATCGTTACATCAGGATTAAAATATTCTCCAGTAACACAATGTTTACTTGAAAAATCAATTGCTGGTTTTAAAGAAATCGAGTACGAAGTAATGCGTGACTCTGCAGACAACGCGATTGTTGTATGTAACATGGAAAACTTTGACCCAGTAGGTATTCACACGGGTGACTCAATCGTAGTTGCACCAACGCAAACATTATCTGACCGTGAAAACCAAATGCTACGTAATATTTCACTTAATATTATTCGAGCATTGAAAATCGAAGGTGGCTGTAACGTACAGTTAGCACTTGATCCATACAGCTTCCAATACTATGTCATTGAAGTAAACCCACGTGTATCACGTTCTTCAGCATTAGCTTCTAAAGCAACAGGTTATCCGATTGCTAAATTAGCTGCAAAAATTGCTGTAGGTTTAACTTTAGATGAGATTAAAAACCCAGTTACAGGTTCTACATTTGCTTGCTTCGAGCCTGCACTGGACTATATTGTAGCGAAAATCCCACGCTGGCCATTCGATAAGTTCGAGTCAGCTAAACGTAACTTAGGTACACAAATGAAAGCGACTGGCGAAGTAATGGCACTTGGTCGTACTTTCGAAGAAGCTATGTTAAAAGCGGTTCGATCATTAGAAACGGGTCACTACCATATCGAAATGAAGCATCCAGAACAGTTATCCGATTCTTGGATTGA
>DEQI01000112.1:9143-9961 GCA_002360295.1 Planococcaceae bacterium UBA3370 | reverse complement strand
GTTACGATGAAGTTGATACCTGAAATTAATGTACCCGCACCCGAAATTTGTAAACCAAGTACATAGAAATCAATACCATGACCTGGTGAGTATAAAGATAATGATGCATATGAAGTCCAACCTGCATTAGGTGCTCCACCTAGGAAGAACGATAGGTGAAGGAAAACAGCTCCAAGGAAGAATAACCAGAATCCAAGTGAGTTTAAAAATGGAAATGCTACGTCACGTGCACCAATTTGTAGTGGTACGATAGCATTCATAAATGCAAATAGTAACGGTGTCGCTGCTAAGAATAGCATCGTCGTCCCGTGCATTGTTAATAATTCATTAAATAGGCCTGCTGAAATGAAATCATTATTTGGAATAATTAATTGAATACGCATTAATAACGCTTCAAAACCAGCGATAGCAAAGAACAGTGTTCCGGCAGCTAAATACAGAATCGCAATCTTTTTATGATCGACTGTAGTTAAGAAATCCCACACCTGTGCCCCAAAGCCTTTTTTCTGTGCGACAGAGCTCACAACGTAAACCTCCTTCAAAATTACTAACTAGTTTTATTTTTCAACCGACAATGTCATTAAATAGTCAGCAATTGCTTTCGCTTCTTCTGGAGTGACATTGTATTTCCCAGTCATTAAGTTACCTGGTTTATATGTTTCAGGATCGTTAATCCAATTTGCCGTTTCTTCTGCAGTGTGTTCTAAGAATCCTGCAACACGGTTACGGTCACCAAATGTTGTTAAGTTTGGACCCATAGCTCCAGAAACACCAACACCAGAAATTGCGTGGCAGCCTAAACAGCTATTAGCAAATGT
>DEQI01000112.1:3511-9020 GCA_002360295.1 Planococcaceae bacterium UBA3370 | reverse complement strand
GCATGGGATGGACCACAAAGCTCCGCACATTTACCATAGAAAACGCCATCTTTTAAATCTTGAGATTCTTTGTCAAATTGTAAGTAGAATTTGTTTAAGTTTTCTACGTTTGTATCCATTTTACCGCCGATAGCAGGTATCCAGAATGAGTGCTTCACATCAGCAGCAATTAAATTAAAGTACACTTTTTCACCAGTAGGAACAACTAATTCTTGAGATGTTATAATGCCTTCGTTTGGATATTCAAATTCCCACCAGTATAATTTTGCAGTTACGTTGACCGTAAGAGCTGTCTTATCACCATTTTCATCCACATTTTCCATTGCGGCAACATCTGCAAATTTATATGTAGCAGTTAATGTTGGCACAGCAATAATTAATAATAGAATAATAGGGATAACTGTCCAGATTATTTCTAGAGTATGACTACCTTCTACTTGTTTTGGCATAAAGTTTTCGCCAACTTTGGATCGGCGGAATTTAACAAAAGCCGTTAAATAAAGTACAGATACAACAATTACTACTAATGTCATAACTACGACAGTTAATAGTAAAATATTCAGTTGTTCTTTCCCAACAGCACCTGCTGGTTTCAGTGCAGAAATATAATCTTCACCACAAGCTGAAAGGAATACTGTCATTACTGTCAAAAGTGAAAACAGACGCCATTTCTTAAGCCCTTTCATCATAGCTTACTTAAACCCCTCTTTCTTTGTTGTATTTTCATGTGTAACCAGGACTATGGTTTTTCTATGTGAATTCTTATCAAAGAAAGAATTCCTAACTTGTTAGCTCAATACAGCGAAAATAATCATCAAAACGAACAAGATTGTCATATGATTCAAGGAATAAATAAACATTTTGTTCGCCCACTTTAAATCATTTTTCGTGTAAAAACCGCTAATAGCTAGTACTAGCCAACCTATGTTCAATATAGTAGCTAACACTAAAAAGCCCGTACCAAGTTCCATTAACAAAAACGGCAATGGGAATAATAATAGTACCCATCCTAACATGGAAAATTTTGTTCTTTTAAAGCCTTTTACAACTGGAAGCATTGGAATATTTGCGGCAGCGTATTCCTCTGTTCGCTTCATTGCAAGCGCATAAAAATGTGGCGGTTGCCAGGCAAACATAATTAAAAATAACGCAACAGCACCTACTCCTAAAGTTGGTTCAACAGCTGCCCACCCAATAAGCGGCGGGATAGCCCCTGAAATACTTCCTACAACTGTATTACTCACATGTTTTCTTTTGGACCACATCGAATACAGAACTACATAAGCTACTACACCTGCTAGTCCCCACATTCCGGCAGCAAACGATGCCGTAAATAACAAAATCTCACCTACAATGATTAGAGTAAGAGCAGTAGCCAAAACAGAACTCGACTTAAACCGACCTGTAACAGTAGGTCTATTTTTTGTACGTTTCATTATTGGATCTATATCTTGGTCAATGTAGTTATTCATTGCTCCAGAGCCACCTATAATGAACGCTGCACCGAGCATTGTGCAAAAGACTATATTTAGCTGTTCTAAAAAGTGTCCGTTCGTAAATTGAAATGCTAACCACATTCCAGTGAAGGTTGTCACTAAATTAGAGTTAACGATACCAATCTTTATGAGTGCGAAAAATTCTTTTACGAAAGATGTCGTTTCAGGTCCAGGCTTTCTAGTAGTCATTATTGCAGGTTCACTTGACATATTCCTCCTCCTTTCATTTTTGTAAGCATATTCCGCTAACATAACTATAGCGAAAATTTTCCATGATTTCTAGACATTAAGTGAAATTTCAATGAACAATGAGCCATCCACATAGATTCGTTATGTACAGAGTAAGAACATATCTATAGTAATTGATTTTCCAATTTTATTTGTGAATGTTAAAGCACGAATTTATGAACAATTTGTGAAAAAACTGGAATTACTTGTTGCTAGATTCCAAATGACATTGTCTTTTATACTAAAATTCGCTATTATCTAAAATTAGAGACGCTTTTATATGAGCGATGTTGATAGACAAAGTGGGTGGCTCAAAGTGCAACATAGTAAGTATTTAAAATGGTTTGCTGTGGCAGCAACTATTGGCATGTTACTTATCCTTTTAGGTGGGGCGCTTGTTACAAAAACAGATAGCGGATTAGGCTGTGGGCGAAATTGGCCTGACTGTAACGGTTCACTTATTCCAAAAGAGATAACAACAGAAGTATTAATTGAATTTTCACACCGTGTAGTAACAGGATCTGTTTCCATTTTCATCGTTATTTTAACTGCATGGACTTGGAAATCACTTGGACATATCCGTGAAGTGAAGTTTTTAGGTTTCCTAGCACTTTTCTTCTTAGTCGCCCAAGCTTTAATTGGTGCTGCACAAGTGTTATGGGGGCAAGGCGATTTCATTTTAGCATTGCACTTCGGTATTTCACTTATTTCCTTTGCTGCTGTTTTACTTCTTTCCTTAATTGTCTTTGAAGTTGATACGAAATTTGACGCGGACAAAGTATTCATTGGCAAAAAACTAAAGTTACATATTATAGGAGTAACCTTATATTCTTATATTGTTGTCTATACGGGTGCACTTGTTCGCCATACGGATGCAAGCTTAGTCTGTCCTGATTGGCCGTTTTGTAGAAATGATCAACCATTCGCACTACCGTACAATATGTATGAATGGGTTCAAATGGGCCATCGTTTAGCCGTATTATTAATTTTCGTTTGGATTGCCTATATTACATGGCATGCTGTGAAACATTATAAAAATCAACCCGTAATCTATTGGGGATGGATAATAGCATTTATTTTAGTAAGTTTACAAGTATTAGCGGGAATGCTCGTTATTATCACAAAATTAAATTTAATCATTGCGTTATTACATTCATTATTGATCTCGTTATTATTCGGTCTATTTTGCTATATGATCCTGCTCGTTTCACGCAGTAATGCCAATGAAAAGAAATAAAAAAAACATCTACGCATTTTTTTGCGTAGATGTTTTTTATTAGTTCATATTAACAGATGTTCATCCGTTTACTCTAGTTCAATCAATAAATCTCCTGTTGAAATAGCATCTCCAGCTGATGCGTAAACCTCTTTTACAATTCCATCTTTCGGCGCCTGAACTGTCGTTTCCATTTTCATTGCTTCTGTAATGAGTAAATGATCTCCTCGTTTTACAGGACTACCTTTTGATACGACAACTTTTAGCACTGTACCAGGCATCGTTGCTCCAATTTGGTTTGGATTTGAAGGATCAGCTTTTAATGCAATATTTCCATCTGCTTCAACAGTTAAGTCTTGAATAACAAGTTCACGTGATTGTCCGTTCAACTCGAAATAGATGATTCTTGTACCATCATGTTGTGGCTCACCAATCGATACAAGTTTAATAATTAATGTTTTTCCTTTTTCGATTTCAACTTCAATTTCTTCTCCAAGTTTTAAACCATATAAGAATGTTGGCGTATCTAGCACCGAAATATCACCAAACATCGCATATGCTTTCGCATATTCTTCAAACACTTTTGGATATAATGCGTATGCTAATACATCTTTATTGGATACAGGACGACCAACTTTTTCTGTCAATTCTTCTGTCAGCTTATTAAAATCAACCGGTGCAAGCAATTCACCTGGACGTACTGTAATCGCTTCACGTTCTTTTAATATGACTTGCTGTAGGTCTTTCGGGAATCCGCCATATGGTTGTCCTAAATAGCCTTGGAAAAACTCAATAACAGAGTCTGGGAAATCAATGCTTTGTCCCCGTTCAATAATATTGTCTTCCGTCAAGTCATTTTGCACCATAAATAATGCCATATCACCAACAACTTTTGACGAAGGTGTCACTTTAACGATATCACCAAACATTAAATTGACACGAGAGTACATTTTCTTCACTTCGTCCCAGCGATCTCCTAAACCAACTGCTTTCGCTTGTTGCTGTAAGTTACTATATTGACCACCTGGCATTTCGTGTACATAAATTTCTGTATGCGGGCTCATCATACCACTTTCAAAATCAGTATAATATTTTCGAACATCTTCCCAGTAATAAGATAATTTTTCTAGTGATTCAATATTTGCACGAACTTCTCGTTTACTACCTTTCATTGAGTAGTATAGCGAGTTGGCACTTGGCTGTGATGTTAACCCTGCCATCGCACCTAATGCTGTATCGATAATATCGACACCTGCTTCAATCGCTTTTGCATATAAATAAATACCATTACCGCTCGTATCGTGTGTATGCAAATGAATTGGTAAATTAGTTGCTTCTTTTAGCTCTGAAATAAGTCGATACGCTGCTTCTGGTTTCAACAAACCAGCCATATCTTTAATCGCTAAAATATGAGCACCTGCTGCTTCTAGCTCACGTGCCATATCTTTGTAGTATTGCACTGTATATTTTGCACGTGAATCATCTAATATATCACCTGTATAACAAATAGCTGCTTCAGCAATTTTTCCTGTATTACGTACTTCGTCTATGGCCACTTCCATACCTTTTATCCAGTTCAAGCTGTCGAAAATACGGAACACATCAATACCAGATTCAGCCGATTGTTTAATAAATTCACGAATTAGATTATCGGGATAATTCGTATAGCCGACTGCATTGGCACCGCGCAGTAACATTTGGAATAATACATTCGGTATTTGCTTACGTAATGTTTCTAAACGCGCCCACGGATCTTCCTTTAAAAATCTGTACGCCACATCAAATGTTGCTCCTCCCCACATTTCAAGAGAGAAATAATCATGCATCGTGCGAGCTGTTTCATCTGCAATTTGATACATATCTTGCGAGCGAACACGTGTTGCAAGTAAAGATTGGTGTGCATCACGGAATGTTGTATCCGTTAATAACACATCTTGTTGCTCAAGTACCCATTTAACTAAACCGTCTGCTCCGTATTTATCTAAAATTTGCTTTGTGCCTTCAATTGGAGGCGTTAGCAAATCGATTTTCGGCTTATTTGGCTGTACAAAAATAGGCTTTGCACGCTTCTCAACGCTTGGGAAACCATTTAATGTGACATTACCAATATAGTTTAATAATTTCGTACCACGGTCTTTTCTTTCTGGGAAATTAAATAATTCTGGCGTTGTATCAATAAAACTAGTATCAAACTGTCCATTTAAAAACTTTTCATGAATCACAACATTACCTAAAAACGGTATATTGGTTTTAACACCGCGAATACGGAATTCACGTAAATTTCGGTCCATTTTTGCTGCAGCTTCTGCAAATGTCATTCCCCATGTTGATATTTTTACAAGAAGAGAGTCATAATAAGGCGTTACCACAGCACCTTGGAAGCCATTTCCAGCATCTAATCGAACGCCGAAACCACCACTCGAACGATAAACCATCAATTTACCTGTATCTGGCATAAAATCATTTGACGGATCTTCTGTCGTTACACGAGATTGAATCGCAAAACCGAAAAGTGGAATATCATTTTGTGCTGGTATACCAATTTCATCTGAATGCAGCGTATACCCTT
>DEQI01000112.1:3018-3506 GCA_002360295.1 Planococcaceae bacterium UBA3370 | reverse complement strand
ATACCTGTAATCATTTCTGTAATAGTATGCTCTACTTGAATACGCGGATTGACTTCGATGAAATAAAAATCATCACCAGCAACTAAAAATTCCACCGTACCTGCGTTTATGTAATGGACATTACGCATTAATTTTACCGCAGCATCACAAATACGATTGCGTAGATCCTTCGATATCGAATTAGATGGCGCAATTTCAACTACTTTTTGATGGCGTCGCTGAATAGAACAGTCTCGTTCATATAAATGAATGACTTCACCTGAAGAATCTCCTAAGATTTGTACTTCGATATGTTTTGGCTTTACAATGCATTTTTCTACATATACTTCATCTGATCCAAATGCTGCTTTCGCTTCAGATTTCGCTCGCTCATAGGCAGAGGCAAGCTCCTCTTTCGCTTGAACCATACGCATGCCGCGACCGCCGCCACCAAGAGCTGCTTTTATCATAATTGGATATCCGTACTTTTCTCCAAAGGATTCTACTTC
>DEQI01000112.1:0-2901 GCA_002360295.1 Planococcaceae bacterium UBA3370 | reverse complement strand
GTTGGGCCAATAAATAAGATTCCTTCTTCTTCACAGCGTCTAGCAAATTCAACATTTTCCGACAAGAAGCCATAGCCAGGATGAATTGCGTCTACATTGGCATTTTTAGCAATAGAAATAATACCTTCAATATCTAAATAAGCGTCAATCGGTTTTTTACCCTGTCCAACAAGATAGGCTTCATCCGCTTTATAACGATGATGTGATCCGCTATCTTCTCTTGAATAAATCGCAACTGTTCGAATTTTTAATTCGTTACAAGCACGAAAAATTCGGATCGCAATTTCCCCCCTGTTTGCTACTAAAATCTTATTTATTGTCTTCATTTACCCAAAACCTCCTAAGATTGCTTTCGCTTTTCTAATTTATAATACATGGATACATTTAAAAATATCCCCATAGCTAACGATAACAAAAGAATAGAAGTACCGCCATAACTAATAAATGGTAGTGTAACCCCGGTTAAAGGAAAAATACCTGATAAACCGGCTAAATTTAAAAACGATTGGAATCCAATCCAAACGGCTATCCCACCTGCAATCATACGTGCAAGAGGATCTTTCGTTGTCATAGCAATATATAATCCTCGAAGTACAATGAAGCTAAGTCCTGCAATAACAGTAAATACGCCCAAAACTCCGAGCTCTTCTGCAATAATAGCCATAATAAAGTCAGTCTCAGGGTGTGGTAAATAACCAAGCTTTTGGATAGATTGACCGAGACCTCGACCTTCTAAGCCGCCGCCTCCGATGGCATAATATCCATTAATAATTTGATAACCTGACCCATCTGCATATTCAAATGGATTGGCCAAAGCTTTAAAACGCCCCATTCGACTTTCATTAAAAATTGAGTCAAATTTTAACAACAAGACAAAACCAACCACAATAGAACCAAAAGAGCCAAGAACAACTGAGAATTTTAATAGCGTCTTTCCTCGTATCCCACTGAACATTAACAAAGACATCGCTATGACACCAATGATCATTACAGCACCTAAATCTGTTTCCATTCCAACACTAAATAAAATGAGTAACCAAATTAATATTGGTGGCCATATATCATTAGGTCGAACATCTTGAATGGATTGCTCTTTTAAACTCTTTTTATATAATGAACCGGCAAAATAAATGATCACAAATAACTTGGCATATTCGGACGGTTGGAAGTTCATACCAAACAGACTAATCCAACTTTGCGAGCCTGTCTCTAGCTTCCCTGTTCCCCAAAACGAAACCCAGATGAGCAAAATAGCCATAATAACCATTAATAAAAACAGTAACCACTTATTACTGTAGTGTTTATAAGGAAATATAGCGCCAATTAAAAAGGCAAAAGCAGCCACACTTAAATTTAAAAATTGTTTATTATAATAGTATTCTGGTGGTCTTCCTTCATTGATAGCGACCATCATACTTGCACTATAAATCATGACCAACCCAAACAAGCATAACAATATGTATGTAATAAACACAGGATAGTCAAAGTTACGGAAATAGGTAGATAAGTATTTTTTCATATTTTAATAACCTCATTTAGAAAAAAAACTCAAACCGCGCATGGCGTTTGAGTTTTTTTATTTTTCTGTATAAGCTTCATGTAATAGAGATAATTCCTTTTCAAGTGAATCAAGAATTTTCTTCCCTTGCTCACGTTCAATTAAACCAAGCTTAACAGCGAAGTCAATTTCCCTTGAGAGACCAAACATTTGTGTATCTAATACTTCTTCATATAATGGACATTGTGGCATAGTTAAATGATCCATTTGCACTTTAATTAAGCGAGCAATTTTCCCTGCGTCTGCATGCAGTAGCTCTATAGCCTTTTCCTGAAAGGAAGCCTGTGATTTCGTATCCATGAGGACGCCCCCATTATTTGATATTTCTTGGATTCTATCTTAATAAAGTTTATCTTTTAGCTCGTAAAATTGCAAGTGTATATATATCAATTCGAGTCATTTCGAGTATATTTCTTTATTAATGACAAGAAAAAACGGTATACTATATAAGGATATAAATAGGAGGAGGTTTTCTTAATTATGAACGATATTATTCCAATAAAAGGTGCTGTTACATATACATTAACATTGGATCCCACTGTTTGGATTTTCGATGATCGCAAACTTGATTTAACAACTTATTTCACTTCCAAGCCGGCAGAAAATGATGAAGAAAAATATTTAAGAGATGTCGGTGCTCACTGGTCACGTGAAATTATGGAAGGTGCTGTTTTCCCCCCTACATTAAAAACGGAGCGTAAATTTGACCGTAAAGGGATGATGACGGGAACATTCGGCATGGAAATTAAGCCATTCTTAAATAATGCAAGCATTAAAGAAGAGGCAACCGAAGTTGTATTCGAAGGTAGCAATAATGAAGAGCATGTTTTCTCAATTGAAGAAGCTAAAACACTTATTTTTAAATTTAGCCAAGATGGAAAGCCATTAACAGAAGATGGTCCTGTCCATATTCTATTCGCAGATGGTTCAAACATTCAAAACCCTATTAAAAATGTTAAAGCAATTCGTGTTCAATAGGAGGAAAGATTATGCGCGTCAAATGTGTCATTTGTGATACGATAGAGTCGCTAGATAATGATTTGCCTTTAGCAAAAAAACTACGCAATCGTCCTATTCATACATTTATGTGTGAATCTTGCACTACACGCATTGCTGACAATACAGAACAAAGACTTGCAACAGGCAAGTTTCGTTTTTATCGAACATCTTCAAAAATTGACGAAGAATTTTAAAAAGAGGTGTCCACAAGTCGGTCCATTGACTTGTTGGACAACCTCTTATTTCGTTTTTACTAGTTTTCTTTCTAAAAGCTCTACTACTTGATACATAATAGTAGCAAAAATCGCAATAATCATGAGTGACATTAATACAAGATTAAAGTT
>DEQI01000175.1 GCA_002360295.1 Planococcaceae bacterium UBA3370 | reverse complement strand
GGGTTAACATTGGGGTTTGAGTCCATTATTAACTGTAAAGGAATATGGAATAATTGACTCAAATACCAAAGGGAATCTCCATTTCGAATAAAAACATCCATATCGTTCCTCCTTCAAAAAAAATCCTCAATTAAAGAAGTATATGAAACAATATAAAAATTATTAATATATTGCTGTAGCGAATGACACCATTCGATACTTATCGAAGCCTTGCGTTAGTACATTAAATAGTAATAAATTTAATAAAAACGGGGATATATCAAATAATATGACGGCCATTTATATTTTCCGACAATTGGTTAAACTAGAGTAGCAACATAAAATTTCGGGTAACGATAAATGAAGTTGAATCCAACTGAAGGGGAGATTAAGATGGCGATTAATGTATATTTAGTTTTTGATGGACAAACACGTGAAGCTTTAGCTCTTTATAAAGAAGCTTTTCAAACAGATGATGCACATATGATGACATTTGGAGAAGGGCATCAAGGAGATGAATATCCAATTCCTGAAGAAGCGAAAGATAGAATTATGCATGCAAATGTAGATATTATGGGGTCACTTATTATGTTTTCGGATACTTTCCCAGGACAGCCTTATACAGTTGGTAATAACATCACACTCGCCGCTGTAACAGATGATGAAGAAAAATTGAGGAATGCATTTACTACACTAGCACGACAAGGAACAATTTCTATGGAGTTACAAGAGACGTTTTGGAGTAAGTGCTATGGCTCACTAGTCGATAAATTTGGAGTTGCATGGCAATTTAATTTGGAGAAAAAATAACTGCCAATAAAGGCTAAAAAAACTGTCGTAAAAGAGAAGTTCTTTTACGACAGTAGTTTTTATGAGATTATTCAGGCGAAGCTTCGGCGCTTACACTTTTCTACTCATTATTTTGTGTAGTTATCGAAATAACCTTGAATATAAATCATCGGTGTTCCTTTATCACCTGAACCAGAAGTTAAATCTGATAAAGAGCCGATTAAATCTGTAAGCTTACGAGGAGTTGTTCCTTGGGCAACCATTTGACCTGTTAAATCCTCTGCTTTATTGTTAATGTACTCTGAAATAGCCGCTTTTAATTCTTCTCCGCGTAAATTAGCGAAGTCGTTATCTGCTAAATATTTTAATTTAATTTCATTTGGCGTACCGTCAAGACCTGGTGTGTAAGCTGGTGAAACAACTGGGTCAGCCAGTTCCCAAATTTGACCTACTGGATCTTTGAATGCGCCATCACCGTAAATCATTACTTCCACTAATTTTCCAGTTTCAGATAAAATTTTAGATTGTATTGTATCAACAATTGGTTGGCAGTTATCTGGGAAAAGTTTCACTGAATCTTCAGTTGACTTGTTTGAGCCAAGTAAACCATATGCAGAGTTACTGCCTGAACCGTTATGAGATTCAGATAAAATATTGTCTAATCCATACACTTTTTCTGCACCGTTCGCTGTTAAAATGCGTTTAGTACGGAAACGAGAATGGATATCACAAGTTAGTACATTTTTTGTATATTCTAAAATTGTTTTCGGATTGTTTGAGAAGATTACTTCAACTTCTGTATTTTCAGCTTCAATTAGTTCTTTATAGTATTCAATATAATCTACACCAGTAAATGTATGTTTATTATAGCCAAATAACTCTCGGAACTGAGCTTCAGTTAATACGTCTGTCCATGGGTTAACACCTTTTTCATCTAATTCATCCAGTGTTACTAAGTGGTTACCTACTTCATCAGATGGGTAGCTTAACATAAGAACAATTTTTTTTGTGCCTCTTGCAATACCGCGTAAAATATTCGAGAAACGATTTCGAGAAAGAATTGGGAATATAACACCAACTGTTTCATCGCCGAATTTTGCGTTAACATCTGCTGCAATATCATCAATTGATGCGTAATTACCTTGAGAGCGCGCTACAACAGATTCAGTAACTGTTACGATGTCGCGATCTTGGATTTCATAGCCCTCTACTTTAGCGGCATTTAATACAGTATCAACTACGATTTGAACGATATCGTCACCTTCATTAATGATTGGGCCACGAAGACCACGTACTACTGTTCCAACTACACGTTCCAAAATAATCTCTCCTAACGATTTTGCGATTTTTAATTCTATACACTTTACCTTAAGCGCGACCTGATTAAGAGTTGTTCATCACAGCCTAAATCAATAGCGCATATGTGAGATAATTTTTTGAATGAATCTAACTCACAATGTTTACTATACAGCACGTCTATGATATAAGTAAAATTAATAATTGTAATATGCGATATAAGGAGAACTTATATGATTGGGAAATTGGATTATTATCGTGTCTTTAATATAGTATGTCGAAATCAAAGCTTTTCGAAAGCAGCTGAGGAATTATATATGACTCAGTCTGCAGTTAGTCAAGCGATATTGAAGCTTGAAAAAGAGTTAGAAACAAATCTTTTTTACCGAACGCCAAAAGGGGTCACTTTAACGAACGAAGGAAAACTTCTACATGAATATGTAAATTCTGCGTTAGGGATATTGGATGCAGGAGAAGAAAAAATATTAGAGTTTAAGCATTTAACAACGGGACAATTGCGAATCGGTGTCGGGGATACCATATCGCGCTATTTTTTACTCCCTTATTTAGAAGCATTCCACACAAAATATCCGGGAATTCGATTAAAAGTATTAAATGGAACTACTTCAGAAATAAGCGCATTTATAAAAGCAGGGGAAGCGGATGTAGGTATTTGTAATTTGCCGTTATTAGATGACCAATTACAAGTACAACCATGCAAAGATGTTCAAGACATTTTTGTATGTGGTGAGAAATACAAAAATTTATCTAAGAAGCCTATCTCCTTACAACTACTAATGAAAATGCCTCTTATTTTCTTAGAGAAAAAAGCGAATTCAAGAAAATATGTAGAGCACTATTTGAACGAGCAGGGGTATACAATATCGCCAGAATTTGAGCTTGGTTCGCACGATTTAGTATTAGAATTTGCCAAAATTAATTTAGGGATTGCCTGTGTAACAAAAGAGTTTGCTAA
>DEQI01000390.1:5755-9033 GCA_002360295.1 Planococcaceae bacterium UBA3370 | reverse complement strand
CGCACGCAAACCCAAAGAAAGCGAACACACCCCATTTACAAAATGTTTATTTTACTAAATCAATTGCAATGTTTTCATCACTTTATACAATCCATCATCATCCACATGAGGTGCTTCAATATCTGCTACACGCTTTGCATCTTCATGACCATTCCCCATCACTACACCAATTCCGGCCGCCTGAAGCATTTCAATATCATTTAATCCATCACCAAAAGCAATTGTATCGTGCATGGATAAACCCATATGCTCGATTAGCTTTTGAATTCCTCTAGCTTTCGATCCACCACTCGGTAATATATCGCACGATTGCTTATGCCAGCGAATAAATTGTACATGAGGGAACGTATCTTTATAAAACTGTTCTTCCTGTTTTTCTATAAAAATAAGCGTTTGATAAACTGCATGATGTTGATAAAAATCAGCTGCTATTTCTGGATAAGGATAATGCAGCGTCGCTAAGCTATCTCTTATCGCAGCATGTTCTGGCAATGAAGCAATCATTTTTTCTTCGTTTAAAAAAACGACCGGATGTTCACGTTTCGCCCCAAACTCTATGATTTTTTCTAGTTCATCTTTCGGAATACTATCTGTATAAATCACTTCATTTTTATAGACAACATACTGTCCATTAAATGTTACATATGTATCAATATTTAATTCTTCTATTAACGGCTGAATCATAAACGGCGCACGACCTGTAGCGATGGCAATTTCATGTCCATTAGCTCGGGCTCTCATAATTGCTTCCTTTGCTGAATGCGGTAATTTTTTTTCACTATTATATAAAGTACCATCTACATCAAAAAATAATATTTTTTTCATTGTTTATCGCTTCCCCTTCTTTAAAAATAGCCTTTACAAAAGTCTGAAAATTCATTATAATATACATAAGGAGTGAATTGCCATGTTAAAACGGCTCAAAAAGAAATTATTGAAACGATTGAATGGCGTCCTCGGAAAGAAATCAATTGCTTAAGCCCTTCTTTTGGAGGGCTTTTCTTTATTTTAAGGTAGCCGCATGATAATATAAAGGAAATGCATTTATTTTCATATTTTAGCTTTCACATCTTCTCATACATTTCAGACATGTATATTATTTCACGAGAGTTATGTAAAAGTTACACAAAGTGTATAAATGCAATAATTATGTGCGTATTAAAAGGAGAGTTCAAATGATTTACAAAGTTTATTACCAAGAAAGCAACAAAGAAATTCCAGTTCGCGAAAATACAAAAACACTTTATGTAGAGGCATCTTCAGAACGTGAAGTTCGCCAATATTTAAAAGACAGAGAATACAATATCGAACTTGTTCAACTTTTAGAAGGTAACTATTTAGAATACGAACAAGCTAGTCCAAACTTCCGTCTGGAGAACGCTTAGTTTTTATGAAGTTTGTAAAAAACGATCAAGCGGCTGTTTTCGCACTTGGCGGACTGGGTGAAATCGGCAAAAACACATATGGGGTACAATTCCAAGATGAGATTATTTTAATCGACGCTGGTATTAAATTCCCAGAAGATGATTTACTAGGAATTGATTATGTCATTCCAGACTATACGTATTTAGTAAGAAATGTTGATAAAATTAAAGGGTTATTTATAACACATGGCCACGAAGATCATATTGGTGGTATCCCTTACTTACTGCGCCAAGTTAACGTTCCTGTATATGGTGGAAAATTAGCATTAGGCTTACTACGCAATAAACTTGAAGAACATGGTTTGTTACGTTCAACAAAAATGATTGAAATAAAAGAAGAAGATGTCATCAAATTCCGTAAAACATCGGTTAGCTTCTTCCGTACAACGCACAGTATTCCAGATGCATTTGGTATTGTTGTCAAAACACCACCTGGAAATATTGTGCATACAGGAGATTTCAAATTTGATTTTACTCCTGTCGGTGAGCCTGCTAACTTAACGAAAATGGCGGAAATTGGGCGTGATGGTGTATTATGCTTATTATCTGATAGTACGAATGCGGAAGTACCAAACTTTACGATGTCTGAACGTAAAGTTGGTGAAAGTATCGATGATATTTTCCGCAAAGTAGATGGTCGTATTATTTTTGCAACATTCGCTTCAAATATTCATCGTGTACAACAAGTGACGGACGCGGCCGTTGCACATGGACGAAAAATAGCAGTATTTGGGCGTTCTATGGATAACGCTATTACAATCGGGCGCGAGCTAGGTTATATTACAGCACCAAAAGAAACATTTGTAGATGCACAAAATATAAACCGACTACCAGCTAACGAAGTACTTATTTTATGTACAGGCTCACAAGGTGAACCAATGGCTGCTCTTTCTCGAATTGCAAATGGTACGCATCGTCAAATCCAAATTCAACCTGGAGATACGGTTGTGTTCTCATCATCACCAATCCCTGGTAACCAAATTAGTGTAAACAAAATTATTAATTTATTATTCCGTTCAGGTGCTGAAGTAATTCACGGTTCATTAAACAATATTCATACATCAGGGCATGGTTCTCAAGAAGAACAAAAATTAATGCTTCGTTTAATGAAACCTAAATTTTTCATGCCAATTCACGGTGAATACCGTATGTTAAAAATGCATACGTCATTAGCCGCAGATTGTGATGTACCTATTGACAACACATTCGTCATGGAAAATGGTGATGTACTAGCATTAAGTTCCAACGAAGCACATGTTGCAGGTCGTATTCCTTCTGGCGATGTATACATTGACGGAAATGGTATCGGTGACATCGGTAATATTGTATTACGCGATCGTCGTATTTTATCAGAGGAAGGTCTAGTTATTGTCGTTGTTAGTGTTGATATGAACAACAAAAAAATAGTCGCAGGTCCAGACATTATCTCTCGTGGCTTCGTCTATATGCGTGAATCAGGTATGATGATTAATGAAGCGCAAAAGATGTTAAATCAACATTTAAACAGTTCTATCCATGAAAAAACTACTCAATGGATTGATTTGAAAAATGAAATAACAGATGTACTAGGTCCTTATTTATTTGAAAAAACGAAACGTCGACCAATGATTTTACCAATTATTATGGAAGTTTAATTTAAATAACTATTAACTTAGTCATTAAAACACAAGAATAAAGCTGCCTCGAAAGTCAATTTGACTTTTCGGAGGCAGCTTTTCTATTTCTTATATACAATTCATTTAGTTTTTGAATTTATATTGTCTCGCACTTGGATTATAAAGCCTTTTTAACAAAGCGATTGATATCCACATCCGCACCTATAACTAGCAATACATCACCAAGTAGGATGGGATC
>DEQI01000390.1:0-5598 GCA_002360295.1 Planococcaceae bacterium UBA3370 | reverse complement strand
GCAATACGAATACCCATATCGCGTTCTGGGTGTACAACAAAGTCTGCTCCTATTTTACGAAGCACTTTTTCATGATAATCATTTTGTGCTTTTACTGTTATTTGCGAAACTCCGAGTTCTTTCAAAATAAGAGTCGTTAAAATACTTGCCTGAATGTTTTCACCGATTGCTACAATAACATGTTCGAAATTCCAGAGGCCAAGTGACTTAATCACCGTTTCGTCTGTTGTATCTGCAACGACCGCTTGTGTCGCGATTGGTGCATACTCATCAACACGCTCACTTTCAGCATCGATTGCCATAACATGGGCTCCTTGAGCAACGAGTTCTTTTACAATACTTCCTCCAAATCGACCAAGTCCGATTACTACAAATTCTTTTTTCATACTTTCTCCTCCATAAACTGTTGCTTTCAGTGTAACGCACTCTATTGTAGATGTACAAAATTAATTTTTACTAAATCTTAAACGTTACCAAGAATAAACTGCAGTCAGCTTGTAGGCTTCAAAACGAGGAAAGTACGCTGGCGAGAGCGGAAATCAATTTCAAGTAATGGTTAATAGCCTTAAATTACTGCCCTTCCCTTTGTAAGCGTTGAAGTTTAGATTCAAGTAGTCGCATACTCCCTGCCACTTGCACATGACGCAGCAACTGATTGTCATCGAATAAATAATAAGTAGGAACAAAACGTGTATGATAAAGCTGTGTTAAATACAGATTATCATCAATATAGATAGGTTCCTTCATCCCTATTGATCGAGCTACTTCTTTTACTTGTGCAATATTTTTGTCATATTCACTACGAGGCATATGGACGGCTATTAAATTAATATGATAACGATTCGCTAACTCGTATAATTTGGGTAATAAATCCTTACATAATGAACAGCTCACAGACCAAAAATGAATGATGGTCGGTCCGCGTAAATCCCCCTTTGATGTTTTACGGTTTAACCATGCTGTTGCCCCTTCCAATTCAGGCATTATTGTACGTAATTTCATCTTCATTCCTCCTCCTTTTACAATATGCAAGCCTTTGTAAAACGCACATCTAAAAAAACTTTCATAAAAACAAATAAACCGCTTGAATTTCCACCGTTATTATGTATAATTATCTTTGTTTTTGTAAACTTAAAGTTTTGTAAAAGTAAACTTTCATACTTGCGGTTTAAAATTACTAAACTTATAAGGAGGGAGCAAAAAAAGATGGAAATTGGCAAGAAGATTAAAGAATTACGTTTACAAAAAGGCTTAACGCAAGAAGAGCTAGGGGAAAGAACAGATTTAACAAAAGGATACATATCCCAACTAGAGCGTGATTTAAATTCTCCATCTATTGAAACGCTTTTTTCAATTTTAGAAGTTTTGGGTTCTACACCGAAACAATTTTTCGATGATGAAGATTTACAAAATGAAAATGTTGTGTATAAAAAAGAAGATCGCACAAGCTATATAGATAATGACAAAAAATATGAAATTGAATGGCTCATTCCGACCTCTAATGAAAAAGAAATGGAGCCTGTATTGCTAACGCTAAAACGTGGAGGAGAGTTTAAATTATTCGAACCTTCTCTTGCTGAAACTTTTATATTTGTGTTAAAAGGTCGTATTCGAGTAGTTATTGGAAATGAACAGTTTATTGCGACAGAAGGACATTCTGTCTATTATGAAGCGACATCCAATCATCAAATTTTTAATGCACATAATGGAACCACAGAGCTATTACTTGTTGCCACTGAATCTTACTTATAGTTTAGGAGGAGTATTATGGATAATAATACAATTATTCGTTTTGAAAATGTTACAAAGTCATATGATGACGGAACAGTCGTTTTAAATAATGTTAATTTCGAACTTGAAAAAGGGAAGTTTTACACATTACTTGGTCCTTCTGGCTGTGGAAAAACAACTATTTTACGTATGATCGCTGGTTTTACAGAACCTACTAGCGGCTCTGTCTATTTCCACGATAAAAAAATCAACAATGTTCCTGCCAATGAACGTCATGTCAATACGGTGTTCCAAGATTACGCCTTATTCCCACATTTAAATGTTTTTGAAAATGTAGCATTCGGTTTACGTATTAAAAAAGTAAAAGAGGCTGAAATTCAAGAACGCGTCCAAGAGGCACTTAAATTCGTTAACTTAGCAGGTTATGGAAACCGAGAAATTTCTGAAATGTCAGGTGGTCAACGTCAACGTGTGGCAATTGCCCGTGCCATTGTCAATGACCCTGAAATCATTTTACTAGATGAACCATTATCTGCACTTGATTTAAAATTACGTACAGAAATGCAATACGAGCTACGTGAATTACAACAGCGCTTAGGAAAAACATTTATTTTTGTAACGCACGATCAAGAAGAGGCTCTAGCGATGAGTGATGAAATATTCGTTCTATCAAATGGTGAAATTCAACAATCAGGGACACCTGTTGATATTTATGATGAGCCAATTAACCGTTTCGTAGCAGACTTTATTGGCGAATCAAATATTGTAGACGGTATTATGATTGATGACTTCCGAGTTCGTTTTGCTGGCAAAGAGTTTGAATGTGTTGACCAAGGAATGCAGAAGAACGAAAAAATCGATGTCGTTATTCGCCCAGAAGACTTAGAAATTACAACGATTGAAAAAGGCAAATTAGTTGTAAAAGTGGATACGCAATTATTCCGTGGCGTACACTATGAACTCTCCACTTATGATAAAGATGGTAATGAATGGCTTGTTCACTCTCTGAAAAAAGCAGAAGTAGGCAAGGAAATCGGTTTAGACTTTGAACCTGAAGCTATTCATGTCATGCGATTAAATGAAACTGAAGAAGACTTTGATAAACGACTTGAATCATACGGAGAAGATGAAGATGCAAACTAAAAATTCAAAAGGAGCTTTATTTCCCTATTTCATTTGGATTGGCTTATTCGTAATCGCACCGATTGCTTTAATTGTTTATTATTCAATGCTTGATTTAGAAGGTCATTTTACTCTTGCTAACTACAAAACATTTTTCTCAGCAGCTTATTTAAAAATGACGTTATCTAGCTTTTGGTATGCATTTTTAATTACATTCTTTACATTACTTATTTCATACCCGACGGCTTATTTATTAACAAAAACGAAGCATAAACAACTTTGGTTACTATTAATTATTATTCCGTCATGGATTAACTTATTATTAAAAACATATGCGTTTATAGGCATTTTTGGGTTATACGGTCCGATCAATGCATTGATCGAAGTATTTGGATTTAACCCTCAGCAATTTTTATTTACAGACTTTAGTTTCGTTTTCGTATCGGTGTATATTTTCATTCCATTTATGATTATTCCGATTTTCAACTCGCTTGATAAATTAAATCCGGCACTTGTTTATGCAGCGCGAGACCTTGGTGCATCAAGCTTTACAACGTTTCGCCGTGTCGTATTTCCGTTAACAATTGACGGCGTAAAGTCTGGTATACAAGTGACTTTCATTCCAGCACTTTCATTATTTATGATTACACGATTAATAGCTGGTAACAAAGTCATTACACTAGGTACAGCTATTGAACAGCAATTCCTTGTCTCTCAAAACTGGGGCATGGGGTCTACAATAGCCGTATTCTTAATCGTATTCATGGTGCTCATCATGTTATTAACAGGTCAGAAATCTAAAGGAGGTAGCGTATAATGAAAAAATTATCGTCTGCTTCAAAAGTTTATTTGGCGGTTGTTTTCATCATTTTATACGCGCCAATCTTTTATCTTATTTTTTATTCCTTTAACAGCGGCGGCAATATGAATCATTTTGAATCATTTACTTTGGAACATTATGCCGCTGTTTTTGAAGATTCACGTTTAATTATTATTTTAATTAATACGGTGCTTATTGCCTTACTTTCTGGTTTAATTGCAACCATTATCGGTACATTTGGGGCAATTGGCATTGTATCTGTAAAAAACAAAAAAATGCGCAATACATTATTATCGTTAAATAACGTATTAATCGTAAGTCCTGACGTTGTCATTGGTGCGAGCTTTTTAATTTTATTTACAACGATTGGTGTAAAACTTGGTTTTGCTTCCGTGCTTGTCTCTCATATTGCATTTAGCGTACCGATTGTTGTATTAATGGTTTTACCAAAGTTACTTGAAATGAATACATCTTTAATTGATGCTGCTCATGATCTAGGTGCTTCCAAACGCGATGTATTAACACGTGTCGTGTTACCGTATATCTCTCCTGGTATTTTTGCTGGATTTTTTATGGCACTCACTTATTCACTCGATGACTTTGCAGTGACATTTTTCGTCACAGGGAATGGCTTTAGTACATTATCCGTTGAAATCTATTCAATGGCACGAGCAGGAATTACACTAACCATTAATGCGATCTCAGGGTTAATTTTTGTTATTACTGTGCTAGTCGTAATTGGTTATTATTTTGTTAATAATCGTTCAAAACAAACGAAAGCGGAGGGTTACAAATGAGAGGTCTAGTACAAGCTACTATTGCCATTATTATTACTTGTGCACTTTTATTTGTAGCAGCAGATCAAATGCAATCGGCAAGTAATAAAGGGAGCAAAGATACATTAACAGTATTCAACTGGGGGGAATACATCGATCCAGATATTATTAAGCAATTTGAAAAAGAGACTGGCATTAAAGTTATATATGAAACATTCGATTCGAATGAAGCGATGCTAACAAAAATACAACAAGGTGGATCAGCCTATGATGTAGCAGCTCCTTCTGAATATACGATTGAAATCATGAAGGAACAAAATTTACTTATTCCTCTAGATCATAGTAAATTACCAAACTTAAAAAACATTGATCCTTATTTTTTAGATTTACCGTTTGATCCAGGTAATGAATATTCTGTTCCCTATTTTTGGGGAACTGTTGGAATTGTTTACAATCCCTCTATTATTGGGGACGACATAACGTTTGATTCATGGGATGATTTATGGGACCCTTCACTAAAAAGCAAACTATTTTTAGTGGATGGGGCACGTGAAGTAATGGGGATGGGATTAAATTCGATTGGCGCTTCCTTAAACTCAAAGGATGAAGATTTATTACGTCAGGCGACAGATAAATTAATGACTCTATCACCCAATGTGAAAGCTGTTATCGGGGATGAAATTACACCTCTTATGATAAATAACGAAGCAGCTGTAGCTTTAACTTGGTCAGGGCAAGCGGCAGATATGATGTCAGAAAATGAAGAATTAACATATGCCGTTCCTGAAGAAGGATCCAATCTTTGGTTCGATAACTTTGTCATTCCAAAAACTTCAAAAAACATTGAAGGTGCACATGCTTTTATTAACTTTATGTTAGACGCTAAAGTAAGTGCTCAAAATGCAGAATACGTAGGTTATTCAACACCAAATAAAGCGGCATTGGATTTAATGGATCCCGAAATCATTGAAGACGAACGTTATTACCCAGGTGAAGAAATCCGAGAAAAGTTAGAGGTATACGAAAATCTTGGTTTACAATGGTTAGGTAAATATAACGAATACTTTTTAAAGTTTAAAATGAGCTTAAAATAATGATGGGCTGTCTTGTCAATGACAAGACAGCCTTTCATTTTATACATTCAATGCT
>DEQI01000388.1:3390-12270 GCA_002360295.1 Planococcaceae bacterium UBA3370 | reverse complement strand
TGACGACGACGAGACATTTTTTCAATTGTTACACGGTCAGTTTCAGCTGCTGGCATAAAAATTACAGGACCATTTGTTGTGGCAACTTGAGCTGGTGCTGCTGCAACTGGTGCTGTACCATGAGCTGCTACATCTTGTACACGTACGCGACCTTGTGGATCAACTGGTGAAACAGCTGCTAAATCGATCCCTTTTTTACGAGCTAATTTACGTGCTGCAGGGCTAGCTACTACGCGCTCACCTGAAGTTTCTTCTACAACAGGGACTGCTACTGGTGCAGGTGCTGCTTTAGGAGCTTCTTGTACAGGAGCTGGTGCTGCTACTACTGGTGCCGCCGGTGCAGGTGCTGCGCCTTCTCCAGCTTCTACAACAGCGATGACTTGACCTACAAGAACTGTATCGCCTTCACCAGCTAAAATTTGCGTTAATACGCCCGCTTCTTCAGAGATGATTTCAGCGTTCACTTTATCTGTTTCTAACTCAACGATGAATTCGCCTTTTTCTACGCGATCTCCAACTTTTTTCACCCACTGGGCAATTGTACCTTCAGTAATTGATTCTGCTAATTCAGGGACTTTAATTTCAGCCACTTTTATTTCCTCCTTTAGTTAGTGCACCAAGCACAGTAAAGGGCTACATTTTTAGGGAACTAGTAGCCCTATTTATTTGAGTAATTAATGTTTGATAATTATTTAACTTTTGCAGGTTCAGCAACTGCTTCTGCAATAACTGCCGCTTGAGCAATTTTATGAGAATCAGCATCCCCTTCTGAAGTTGAGCTCATTGCAGGACGACCTACATAGCGAAGTTTTTTACCTTCAGAAATCTCTAATAATTGCTCTAATGCATAGTTCCAAGCACCTTGGTTTTTAGGCTCTTCTTGAACCCAAACGACTTCAGTCACATTCGGATATTTTGCAATAATTTCTGCAATTTGAGAAGCTGGGAATGGATATAGCTGTTCAACACGTACAATGTGTAAATGATCGAAACCTTCTCCATCTTTCACACGATCAGCTAAATCAATCATTACTTTTCCAGTACCTAGTAAAATACGTTTCACTGATTCTGGTTTAGTGCCTAGTCCTGGTTGCTCAATTACTTCTTGGAATGAGCCGTTCGCTAACTGCTCAGCGCTTGCTGCAGCAAGTGGGTGACGAAGTAAGCTTTTTGGTGAAACAACTACAAGTGGGCGTACTCCTTCAGTATTTAACATCGCTGCTTGACGGCGTAATAAGTGATAGTAGTTTCCAGCATTAGAGCAGTTTGCTACGAACCAGTTATTTTCAGCCGACATTTGTAAATAGCGTTCCATACGACTTGAAGAGTGTTCTGGACCTTGCCCTTCATAACCGTGTGGTAATAGAATAACAAATCCTGATTTTTGTCCCCATTTCGAACGTGCACCTGTAATAAAGTTATCAAACATTACTTGTGCCATATTAGCGAAGTCACCGAATTGTGCTTCCCAAACAGATAATACGTTACCATTTTCTAAGTTATATCCAAATTCAAAGCCTACAACACCCGCTTCTGTTAGTGGAGAGTTGTGTACTGTAAATGATGCATTGGCTCCTGAAATATGGTGAAGTGGTGTAAACTCACTACCATTGTTTTTATCATGTAAAACTAGGTGACGTTGTGAGAAAGTACCACGTTGTGCGTCTTGCCCTGTAAAGCGGACTGGTGTGCCATCTTGAATAATCGTTGCATAAGCTAATGTTTCAGCATGACCCCAGTCGATTTTAGCTGATGCATACGCATCACGACGTTTTTCTAATATTTTGCCAAGCTTATTTTGTGGCTCAAAACCTTGTTCAAATACTAAAAGTTCTTCGTTAATTTTTTCTAAGCGTTCAGCATTTACCGAAGTATCAATTTGTGGGAATTCCACTTTTAATTCTTCTGGCATCTCAATATGTTTGTGCTCATCTTTATCAGCCATTTCTTTTACATGATCATAAGCAGCTTGCATTTCTGCATAAGTAGATGCATCGAGTGCAGCAACTTCTTCATTAGTGACAACACCTTCTGCTACTAATTGAGCAGCGTATAATGCACGTACTGTTTCATGTTTAGAAACAAGTTTATATATTTCAGGATTTGTTACTGTTGGGTCATCCGTTTCGTTATGACCATGACGACGATATCCAATTAAATCGATAACAATATCTTTACCGAATTTTTGACGGTAGTTGGCTGCCAAACGTCCAACTTGTGTTACTGCTTCAGGACAATCAGCGTTTACATGTACTACAGGTACTTCATAGCCTTTTGCAGGATCTGATGAATAAACAGTAGAACGAGAATCATATAGCTCTGTTGTAAATCCAATCATATTGTTAGCAATGATATGAATTGTACCACCTGTAGAGAATCCTTCAGTTTTTGCAAAGTTTAGTACTTCTGTAACGATACCTTGACCTGGGAATGCAGCATCTCCATGTACGAGAATACCTAATCCTTTAGAAGGATTGTGTACGGCTTGCCCTGGCATTGACGTATCATCTTGTGTTGCACGTGTAGTACCTAATACTACCGGATTACCAACTTCTAAATGTGATGGGTTATAAGCTAGTTTTACATTCATACCAGACTCTCTAGTATAAGATGCACCCATATGATATTTTACGTCACCCGTCCAACCCTTCGTAATTTCAAGGCGTCCATGCTCTGGCATAAATAACTCGTTTGAAACGTGAGCAAAGTCAGAGAACATCATGTCATATGGTTTATTTAAAATGTGTGTAAGTACGTTTAAACGACCACGGTGTGCCATACCTACACGTACATTTTCAACTTTTAATGATTCCGCTGTTTTCAAAATTTCATCGAAAAGGATGATTTGTGTATCGAGACCTTCACCAGAGAAACGTTTTTGACCAACGAACGTTTTATGAATGAATTTTTCGAAATTTTCTACGCGAGATAAGCGATCTAAAACGGCTTTCTTCTCATCAGTAGTAAGTGGCTGTTTTACAGACCCCGACTCGATTTGTGCTTGAATCCAATTGCGCTCTTCTTCTACAACTACATGGCTGTATTCAAAAGCTACTTTGTCTGTGTAAACAGATTTTAAATAATCGATTGCATCCTTACCATTTTTCACGCCAGCTGGTACATCTTTAAAAAATACAGTTGCAGGAATATTTACTAAATCCGCTTGGCTTAAGTTGAATGCGCTTTCTTCAAATTGAGCCGTCTTTAGCGTACGATTTTTCAGTGGATAAATATCTGCAGCTTGATGTCCATGTGTACGGATTGCCTCAGCTAATTTAACAGCAGCTAATACTTTTTTATAGTCTCCCCCGTGACTAGCTGTGCCTTCATATACAGCTACATCACCTTCAACTACACCTGGTGCTCCGAATTGATGGAATAATTCAACTAACTCCGTTTCTACTAGTTCAGGAGATTGCAGGAATAAGTCATATTGCTCCATCACATAACCTAAGTTAGGTCCTGAGAATGCTGACCATGGGGAACCTGCAGGTAATACATTGTTCGACATGAAAAATAACCTCCAAATTTTGCCTAATGGCTGTTCCATAAAATGAAAACTTATCTAATGTTTGACCATTCTCCAAAGACCAAGACTCTTGTTTTACATTGAAGAACGTTTTTTCCATCTCAATCTTACTACTCTTCACAAAAAATACAACTCTTTTTAGAAAAATAAGCAAATTTTTTAGAGAACTGTAGAAAAACACTAACAAATCGTTATAATTTAAGGAATTTTCTTGGGTATTGTTAACAAAAATGTAGTTCCTTTTTCTTCCACACTACTTACCTGAATGTTTATCTTATATTTGTCTGCCAACATTTTTGAAATACTTAATCCAAGTCCTGTTCCCCCTCCATTTTGTTGGCGGGATTCATCTACCCGATAAAAGCGATCAAAAATGAAAGGTAAATGCTCTTCAGCTATACCAATGCCATTATCAGTTATTTCTACATACATATAGTTGTCACTTTCAGTTGTTACAATTGAAATATCAGGTTGACGCACATTATAACGAATGCCGTTTTCTATTATATTCCTTATTATTTGTGCAAGTGCCTCCTGTGATACACTAACAATGCTTTGTTGTACCATTTTTTTGATTGTTATATCCGCATGAGGGAATACAATGTCTAACTCTTTTATAACTTGCTCAAGCACTTGCTCCAAATTCGCTTCTGCATTCGTTACTTGTTCAAGACGCGCAAGCTGTAAAAGCTCCTCAATCATTTTTTTCATACGTTTAACTTCTGTTAACGATGTATCAATAGATTCAGCCAATATTTCTGGATCATCTTTCCCCCAGCGAGCCAGTAAGGATAAATGCCCTTCTACTGCTTGGATAGGTGTACGTAATTCATGAGAAGCGTCGGCTACGAATTGTTGCTGTTGATTAAAGGCTATTTCTAGTTTTTCGAGCATCTCATTATACATCGTCAGTACATCTCCAATTTCATCATTCGCTTGATACGTAAATTGTACACGCTTTTCAAAGCCATTATCGCGAACTGCACGCATCGAATTTCGCAACTGCTGTAAAGGACGTATTAAATGATTAGCTAAAAGATAACTAATGGAAGCGGAAAGCAGTAATGCACCTAGGCCCATAATAAGCATCGTAGTCAGTATATAATTCATCATTTTTTGGAAATTTGTCAGCGGATGTATAAGTTGCATATACCCTTGAATGGGTCCTATTTGAACGATTCGTTCTACTATATAGGCTTCCGTATTCTCCACTTTTTGCTTCGTGACTTTTGTAGCTAAAAGCTCGTTATATGTCACATTGGTATTAGCGGCTGGCGAAGCATCATTAATACGAATTAGCTCCACACCATCTAAATTTAGAATGCGCACGGTTTGCTCTTGATTCACAATGGCCTTCATTAATCCCGTATTATGCTGCAGTTGCTGAATGGTTACAGAAACTCCTTGTGTATTAAAAAAAGCACTTATATCATCAGCAGTACGCAATGCATTTTTTTCTTCATCATTAATTAACCATGTATGTAAAGCGATATACAAAATAATACATATCGCTGCATAGCTAATAAAAATAGTAATGCCAGATGACAGCATCCATTTTTCTTTTAATGATAACTTACTATAAAATCTTCGCTCTTTCATGTTCGCATCACATATCCAACTCCCCGAACTGTTTCAATATAGGGTGCTTCAGTCGTTTGCAATTTAGTACGCAGATGACGAATATAAACATCGACTACATTGGTTTCTACTTCGGTGTCAAACCCCCACACCGTTTCCAAAATAGATTCCCGTGTACAGACTTTATTTTGTTGTTCTACAAGTAATTTTAGCAAATCAAATTCTGTTTTTGTTAGATCTAATTTATTATTTTCAAATAATACTTCATATGCATCTAAATCTATTTCTAATTGACGAAATACTAATTTATTTGTTTTATTAGATGTTTTCGCTCTTCGTAAAACAGAACGAATGCGTGCTAGTAGTTCCTCTATGGCAAATGGCTTCACTATATAATCATCTGCACCAGCATCCAACCCCGCCACTCTATCCATTACAGCATCTCTGGCAGTTAATAAAATGATCGGTACATCTAATTGTTGGCGCACTCTTCTACATACTTCAATTCCATTTAAATTCGGGAGCATAACATCAAGCAAAATACAATCATATGGCTCTTCTAATGCTTTTTTCAGTCCTTCTCTCCCATCAAATACACAGGTTACAGAAAACTGTTCATGTTTTAACTCAAGTTCAATAAATCTTGAAATATTTTTTTCATCTTCAACTAATAATATTTTTTTATTCATTTCATCACCCGTCACGAAATATGCAGTCATATGTTTATGTAATATTGATTATAAAATGTCACAATAAAATATTGTACAATTAGACACTAATATGGAGCAATCAGAATATAATGTTTTGTCATAATGATAAAGAATGATACAATTAACAAGAAAATATTTCTTTATTATTCATCATACAATGTCTTATCTTCTGTTTCTACTATGTATTCTTCCATATTTGCTGTTTTTCTATTATACGGCAATGAACAAACATCTCACGTAATTATTAGATTCTTCTGAATCAATTGAATTTTAATAGCTAAAATTGTTTTTTTCGAGCGAAAATGTTGCGTAAAATATACTTTTTGGTATATGATACTTTCACAAAACTATTTCGATATTGTTATTTCAGACGTAAATGAGCGGACTACTATGTAATCTTACTACTTAGTTTGACGACTTAATGAAGCTGGATTCGAATTCGAAATGCACGCCTTGTGTTTTTTAATTTCTCTATTCTTTCCTATAAGGAGGCGTTTCGTATGCTAAAACACCGAGATTTAAATGAAACAGCTGCACTCTATGAGTTGTTATGTCACCCTTCTGTTTTTCCTTACGTTCGTCAAAAAGCCCATTCTGCTGAAGAATACTTATTTATGACAAAACAATTAATCGAAGAAGAACAAGCAGGGAAAGCTATTTCTAGAACTATAATAGATGATTGGGGTCAACCAATCGGAACTATTAGTATTTTCGATATACAAGATGGTGCAGGCTTCTTAGGTACGTGGATTGGTCAACCATTTCACGGAAAAGGTTATAATCAAAAGGCCAAACTATTATTCTTGCAAGAATTGTTTTTTGAGCATAACTTTCATACTGTTTTTTTACGTATTCGGAAGCAAAATGCACGATCTAAGGCTGCTGCCTTAAAACTTCCTTATGTCGTTTGTGCAAAAGAGTCACACCCCGCACTTTATGAGGAAATCAACAGCGGTGAAGTGAAATTTGATTTATTTAAAATCCCGAAAGATTTATTCTACTTAGTAACGGCAAACATGGATTCTAATGAAGAACATCAGGCCATGTAAAAAATAACGTGAAAACACAACCTTAATGTGTTTTCACGTTATTTTTATTTTTCATATTGAGTGATTAATTTCACCATTTCTGCAGGTGTCTTTGGTCTTTCCGCTTCAATCATCGCATCAATCATTGCATCTTCTTGCTCAACTAGCTGTTCGATTGCTTTCATAAACGAATGATTCGTTAAAGCTTCTTCCTCTAACACTTGAGCAAATCGCTGTTTTCTAAATAACTCTGCATTTAATATTTGATCTCCACGACTTTTGGCTGCCGAAAGTGGAATCAGTAGCATTGGTTTTTGTAAGGCTAAAAATTCAAAAATTGAATTAGATCCTGCGCGTGAAACGATATAATTAGCAGCATGTAATAAATCCGGTAATTCTGTCGTTACATATTCGAACTGACGATAACCTTGCAATGATTCTAACTTAGGATCTAAATTCCCTTTTCCACATAAATGAATAATATTATAGCGCTGTAAAAGCTCAGGTAAATTATTACGAAGCGCATCGTTAATAACAACAGAACCTAAACTTCCACCCATCACTAAAATAATTTTCTTCCCTCTTGGAAATCTACATATAGCTAGCCCTTTTTCGCGCGATCCTTCAAATAATTGCTGACGGATAATTGATCCGGTACATGTCGTTTTATCATTCGGTAAATGTTGCATCGTTTCTTTAAAAACAGTAAAAATATGCGATGCGAATGGTAATGCTAATTTATTCGCTAACCCTGGAGTTACATCTGATTCATGTATCACGACAGGAACATTTGCTAATTTCGCTGCCATCACAACCGGTACCGACACGAAACCGCCTTTCGAAAATAGTACAGTTGGTTTTACTTTTCGAATGATCGAATATGCCTGACCTACTCCAAGTAGTACACGAAATGGGTCAGTAAAATTTTTCATTGAGAAGTAACGACGTAATTTTCCACTTGAAATACTGTGGTACGGTACTTTAGGAAAAGCATTTCCGATTAATTCTTTTTCAATTCCATCATGAGAGCCTATATAGTGAACAGTATAGCCTTCCTCTAAGAAAGAAGGAAGTATCGCCTCATTTAGTGATACATGTCCAGCGGTCCCTCCACCTGTTAATATTATTGATTTACTCACAATAAATTCTCCTATCTATAAAAACAATCCTCAATCGGATATATCTCTTTTTCTATTGTATGCTTACGATTCACGATGAATGCTTTTACAAAATCATCCATAGGTGTTTCGTTGTAGCAAGTCCCCTATCATCAGTAGTAAAAATGACACGCTTTTTATCACTGAAATTATTTGTATCGCAATTGTAGCATAAATCATCACATCATAAAAATCTATTTTTTATATTTTATATATAAGGTTAGCTTTCTAGCAACCTGTTATTTCATACAAATGGGAATTTTAAGGAAGAAGTATCAACTTACTAGATCAAATGGTCACAAGTTGTAAATAAAAAGCTGTCCTGTAAGTTGCGACACTTACGGACAGCCTGAGAATACCTATTATTTTTTAATAAATTGTTGTGTCCAAATATTACCGTCTTTTACATATCCAACACCGATATGAGTGAAGTTAGGATTTAAAATATTTTCACGGTGACCTTGTGAATTCATCCAAGCTGCTACTACTTCCTCAGCTGTACGTTGACCTTTTGCAATATTTTCACCTGCAGCACTATATGAAATACCTAAAGCTTTTAAACGATCGAAAGGACTACCAAACGTCGGACTAGTATGTGAAAAATAGTTGTTGTCCTTCATATCTTGAGATTTTTCACGAGCTGCCGCCATTAATGGAGAATCCATTTCTAATGGTGCTAATCCTACTTTTGCACGTTCTTTATTCGTTAATTCAACTACTGCCGCTTCAATTTGATCTACATCCGATTGTACTGTAGTAGATTGATTATTATTATTTGAATTTTGATCAGTTGATGGTTGTTGTGGAGCAGGTGTTGAAGGCTGTTGACCATTTGGTTGCTCCGTTTGTTCCTCTTTTCCTTGATCTTCTGGTTGACT
>DEQI01000388.1:0-3260 GCA_002360295.1 Planococcaceae bacterium UBA3370 | reverse complement strand
ATAGTTAAGTTTATATTTGAATTTTTTAATTGCTCCAACCAATTCATATCAACCTTCTTAACTATTGTATTTTGGAAAGCGTCTCCGCAATTAGTTTTTACTGCTTCCTCTTGATTTGATGCAGCATCGGCAGTTGATACCTGTGTTGCTAAAAGTGCTACTGTACAAAATGTCATAAATCCTTTTTTCATTCTATACATCTCCTTTCGCCAATTATCGTACATGATAATTTGATAAAAAAATGGGCTATATATTGGTAATGTCTCCATCTCCAATACATAGCCCTCTATTTTAAGCTTCATCATAAAATATTTTAGCGATTTTTTCCTATGGCGGCAGGTGTTACTTTTCAAAAAGTGTTGACAGTCTTATAGATACATATAAAGTGAATCTCAATCCCTAGATCCCTACTTAGAAATTTTAGTTTCACTCAACTTCTTGAATTAGAAGTTTTAGTGCTGGTTTACAATCCATTAATCCATTCCGATGACAGGAACATCTTGAATGTTTTCCCCAATTAATACAAGTTTCGGTTCCATTTTTATATATTCTGGTAACCATTGAACCATTCCGTATGCATATTGGAATAGCATTGGATTTCTTACGCCTTCGATTGGGACATAGCCTTTCATACGATAAACGGTTTCAGGTAAAGCGCGGACCCAATCTTCAAATTCTTCTTCTGTAAAGCTTCTAGTAAACTCAACTAAACGTGAACCTAAGTTAAAGCTTTCTCCAATTTTCGCACTCACAATATTTTCTTTAGCTATACGTGCTGTTGATTGCATATTTTTTAACAATTCGATTGGCACACGTCCATTAGTCGTTTGTAAAATGAATGCTTTCGGATTGAAGCTTTGCAACTCATACACGACTTGTCCTTGCTCTGCTGGTGTTAATAAATCCGATTTATTTGCGAGTAACAAATGCGCATGACGAATTTGTTCCATAAATAAGGAGCGAGCTTGTGGAGTTAATGTTGCTCGGTCTAGCCATAGTTTACTATCTGCTACTGTAACAATACCTTTTATATTTAACTGATCAGCAAATAAAGGCGAGTACACCGCATCTAATGCTTCCACTGGATGAGCCGCCCCTGTCGTTTCTATAAGTAGCACGTCAAATTCACTATCTAATAGAAGTGATTGAATTTGAGCCTCTGTTTTTTCGGCCCCTGTGCAACAAATACAACCTTCTAGCATCTCTTTTAATGGCACATCTGATTGGACTGCTTGAGAGTCAAATGGCAGCTTACCAAGCTCATTCATAATGACTGCAGGTTTTAATCCTTGTTCTTTAAGCTGACGAATGACGTCTGTTAACATCGATGTTTTTCCACTACCTAAAAATCCACTAAATAAATATACATCTTTCATTTGTTATCCATCCTTTTTATTTGCACTAGCGTAATAATTATACTTAGAAAAAAGGGCTAACCGAAATTGGTCGCCCTTTTTAACATCTTATTCACCTAATAGTAACTGTTTTGCTTTTAATAATTGAGGATCATCTGCCAATAATTTTTCACGTAATACATCCATTAACGCATACGTTGTGTCACCCGTTAATACGCCAGTTTCTTCAAGCCCTTGATCAGCTTGGAACTGTTTAACCGCTTCCTCAGTATTTTCGTCAAACACTGTGTCCACTTCTCCTACAGAGTAACCAAGTATTTCAAGCATTTGCTCAGCAGCGTCTACTAAATTAGATTCCGAATCAATTGTAAAAGATTGCTTCGGATCTATATAAGGAAGAGACGAATAAGCCGGAGCATCTACTTCAATTGTTGGAGTGATTCCTTTTTCATTAATCCAATTGCCTTGAGGTGTTAACCATTTGCTTGTTGTGTATTTTATGTTTGAGCCATCTGGTAAATCAATGACGGTTTGTACTGTACCCTTACCGAAAGATGTTTTACCCACTAGTTTAGCACCAGCAGATTCATTTAGTGCTGCAGCCAAGATTTCTGAAGCAGAAGCACTTCCTTCGTCAATTAATACAGTCAGTGGGTAATCATACACTTTTCCCCCTTCAGCTAACAAAGTCTCTACTTCACCGTCACGACTTTCTATTTGTAAAATTGGTTTGCCTTCGTCAATAAATAAGCTAGCAATTTGCACTGCTGCATTTAAATAACCACCTGGATTTTGACGTACATCAAGTACAATACCTTTCATACCTTGCTTATCTAATTCTTGTAAAATCTTCACTAATTCTTGATACGTGTCCTCTCCAAATGAAGTAATTTGAACGTGTGCGATTTTATCTTCATCTAACTCACCGTACACCGTTTCAATTGGAATTTCATCACGAACAATCGTCATTTCGATTAATTCGTCAGATTCACCACGTTGAATTTGTAGTTTTACAGAAGTCCCCTTTTCTCCACGAATTAACAATACCGCTTCGGAAGCCGATAAGCCTTTAATACTTTCACCATCGACAGATAAAATAATATCTTTTGGCAAAAGACCTGCTTTTTCCGCTGGAGAATTTTTAATTGGAGAAACAACCGTGATATAACCGTTACGCTCCTGAATTTCTGCACCAATGCCTTGGAAACTAGAAGATAATCCTTCATTAAATTGTGCGGCTTCTTCTTTGTTCATATAGTCAGAATAAGGGTCTCCCAATGCCTCAAACATCCCGTTGATTGCACCATAAACCACTTCTTCTTCATCTATTTCGACATAGTAGTTTTCTTTTAATTCATCAAATGCTTCATATAGTTTTTTAAACTCTGATCTTTCAACAGGTACTTTTACTTCAACAACCTTTTTCTCTCCAAATGTTAAAGCAAAAATTGTTAATCCTGCTGTACACAAAATTGTAAAGAACATAACCATTATGAACGCAAATGGCTTAATACGTATAAATTTACCAGCCGGTTTTATCTGTTGCTCTTGTTCTTGCTGTTCATTTTGTTCTATTTGTTCCTCATTACGTTTTTCTTCATCCATTATTTTCACCACTCTCATTTTTCCACTATGTACTATATAAAAGTCACACTATACCCATATTAACAGTTCCCGCGCACTTCGAAAAGCGAAGACGTAATTTTTTTTATTAAGTTTCTTGAAATAATGAAATGTATGCGTTTACTTTTCAAGCTATGAATAAATAAGTCCCTTAGATCACAGTTGATTAAGGGACTTATTTCTATTTCCTTTGCAGTTGCTTGAGAAACATAGTGGGTATTGCTGTTTATTTGGAGTTTTTTGTGTTTGATTGGCGGCTTTTGTTGTTTTATCAGCAGCTTT
>DEQI01000323.1:10881-12541 GCA_002360295.1 Planococcaceae bacterium UBA3370 | reverse complement strand
CTACTGGTACACCAGTGAAGTCTTGTAATACTACGCGAGATGGTTTGAATGGTACCTCCGCTTCTGCATCAGCGCCAGCTCCCCATTTTGCTAGTTCATTTACGTGCTCTTCTTTAATTACATAGGCATCGTATTGACGTAAAACAGATTCTAATAATACTTTGATTGAATAAGGAAGGCGTGAAACATTTGCAATTCCAGCTTCTTCGATTGCTGCTAAACGGTAGTAATTATATGTTTTACCGTTTAATTCGAAAGAAGCGCGGCTGTTGTGTAAGTTCTCTTTTGCCATCTTTTGTTCCCCCTAAATTTCATAATTGAAAAGATGTTTTTAAAGCTTCTTTTCTCCACCACCAATCATAGCTCAATTTTATACATAAGTAAATTACATTAATATTATCTTTTGCGATAAGTTTTTTTTATGACCTGATATTGAGTGTAATCAAAAATGTTATCATACAAGCAAATTTCTACAATAGCATGTACTTTCGTCAAAAACGTACGCTTTTTGCTCGTTTGTGAATAAATGAATAAATACTACATAAATATGTATATTATTACACCCATTTATTTATAAATATTGAAGTAACAGCCTGAAGCTGCTTCGCTTTATTAGAAAATTTCGCAGTAAAATACAACATGCGGATAAATCGCAATGTATTTGTACGTGCATGGAAAAATGTTTCTGTATAACCAACTTCGTAAAAATAGACATCTAATTTATCAAATACTTGCTCTACCCATTCAATCAATATTTCTTCTGGAAAATCAATAGCAATTAATTTCGTAAAGATTTTTGCTAAGCGCTCTTCCTCATCATCGATATACACGGCACCTTTCCAAAAAGCACTTTTCACACCCTGCAAAATGACTGGAGCAAATCTAAGTTGGAAATGACGATGTGCCACAATCGTAGCAGCAAGGTCAGCTCCATGCGCCATACTATGTGCCCATCCCTTACCTTCAACAAAACCACGCACATCCTGCTCTTTAGATAGATAATGTAAAGAGGCTTCCATTACTTGTATGGCTTCTTGTTCCGTTAAAAATGGTTGTTGATTGTCGTAATTTAATAAACAGGCTAGCCATAATGCAGCAAACGAACGAGTAAACACAGTATCATCATTTGTTGAACGGATATTTGCATATAAATATTTATCGGTTGGTAATTCAAAAATAAGCTCTCTTAATTGTTCTTTTGTTAATAGCTCATCAGAAATAATTTCACAAAATAATCGATATACTATTTTATCGTGTAATTCATTATCAGCATGGCCGATGTGGTTTAGCATGTCGGACAATACTTGTTTACCATTATCCAGTATGTAGTTTTTTCTTTCATTTGTATCCATTGTCATTAATGCGCTGAATGATGTCATCACAATCCCTCCCCTAACTATTGTAATCTAGAAAGAAAGATTTTCCTACAAATTAAACGTTAAGTCATTTTTCATATTGTCAATTATTTTCTGCACTACTGCATATATTTTATATACATTCAGCTTGTTATGGCGTATTCTTTTGCTACTTTGAAGCTGGTCATCATTATTATGTACTTAAATGGTAAATCATAGTTGATTGGCTCTGCGGGGATTAGCGTAAACGCACTGAAAAACTAGATAAACAAATGATTGAATATTAAGAATTTGTCAAAGCGATA
>DEQI01000323.1:8034-10851 GCA_002360295.1 Planococcaceae bacterium UBA3370 | reverse complement strand
AGCGGAAAGGGAGTACTAGAGCGGTACATCATATAGGTGAATAATTATCGGAGTAATTTTTTAATGTAAATCACTTTTTCAGTGACCTCAAACTTATAAGCGTTAGTTTCGCTCGTTACAAGATGAAAGATCACATTAGTCAAAGGAAGAAATCATAAGCGTGATGAAGGTATTTTAATTCCTCTTTTCTAGTCATGCGCTTCATTAAAAAAGAAAAATTAATGGATTGTGCAGTACATAGATTAATTTTTCATTTATTGTGTGAGAATAAGAATAATAACTGCTTAGAAAAGAGTGATTATTTGGCTATTATTAAAGTGTCTACCTCTATTTTTTCAACTATCAAAACGATTAGTCGTGCAATTGAAAAATCAACTCGTGATGATGAAATAATGGTAGCGGCCGGGAAATATAAAGAATCATTGCATATCGACAAAAATCTAACAATAAAAGGAAAAGATCAAGATACAACCATCTTAGTAGGAATAATCATCGTTCCGAAAAATACAACTGTACATTTTTATGACTGTACAATTCAACCTACTAATCCTATTTTTATTGAAGGAAAAGCTATTTTTCATCGTTGTACTTTTATTGGAGATACTACGAATATTATTATATCTACCAATAAAGGACAGCTAACTTTGAATCATTGCATTGTAAAATTAAGTAAGGAAGTAGGTATTGCCTTACTTAATAATAGTGAAGCTTTAATCGATCATTGCTTTTTCGAAACAAATGGAAAAACACATGTATTAATCGAGCATTCCCATTTACAGCTAACGAATAGTACATTAATAAGTGCAACTCATGCCCTCTGGCTAAAATCAAATGCTAAAGCAATCACAAGGAATAATAAACTCCAATATCAACAAGGTACGCAAATTGTCGTACAAGAAAGCTCCATATTGGAAGACACGAATAGTATGATTGAACACGGTCAAGGAAATGGTATATATGCAATTAATCAAAGCCGTATCTCTCTACAAAGTACCGTTATGAATTATCATGCATTATCTCAATTATGGATACAAAACAGTATGCTTCAAGCAACTAACTGTACCATCCAACAAGGCAAGGAATCCGGTATCATGCTAAGGGATTATGCTGAAGCAGCCATCAACGATTGCCTCATTACTCATCATAAATTCGCGAATATTCAAGCTACTCTAAGCTCTTGTTTAAATATTGAATCAAGTAAGGTACAGTTTAGTGAAGGCGTTGGTATTCAATTAAAGGAACAATCCATTGCGAATTTAATCCAAACAACAATCGAACAATCTACATTAGCCCAGCTTTTTGTGACAGAAAAATCAATCGTTTCATTAAAAGAATGTACATTTCTAAATGGGCAACATGTCGGTATTTTCTTAGAGAAAAATGCCAATTGCACAATTATTGATAGCAAAATGACACAACATATAAATTCTGCTATATCCGTTATCCATAGTGAGCTATTTATGATGCATTGTCACATTTTAAACAATGAAGGCAATGGCATATTAGCCGCTCAACAGGCAAAAGTGATTGTGGATCATTCGAAGTTTATTGATAATGTCATGCCCCACATAGCTGCTAAAACAAATGCAGACATCACGATACAGCAATGCGAGCTTATTCGAGGGAAAGGAATATATATACTCGATAGTTCTACATTATCTTTATATAAAAGTGCTATCTATAATAGTGAAGGTGTCCAAATAGAAGTTACTGATCATACGAAATTACTGATTGAGGATTCACAAATTTACAGTGGTTCTTCCAATGGGATTAAAGCATTGCGCAACTGTGAGGTACATATTAAACGTTGCCAAATTTCCGAACATCGTTTGCCACAAATTGTGATTAATGATAGCTCTCTCATTTTTCTAGATAGCGAGTTAAAAGATGGAAGACGAAACGGGATGATTATTGAAAATCATAGTGAAGCATTAATAGAGGATTCAATCATTTCCAAGCACATATACCCACAAATATGGATTGATTTAGAATCAGACGTCGAATTAAAGCATACGCATCTGACAGAAGGCAGTGAATCGGATATATACGTGCAAAATAAATCTACTGCGCATGTAGATAAATGCATCATTCAAAACAATCAATTCCCTTTAAATATACAAGCGATTCAACAGTCAAAAGTCAATCTCCATAATTCCCTTGTCGAGAACCATATTGGCGAGAGCTATTATTTTGATATCGATAGCTCGATCACACACTATTTAGATGAAGTTGATTATTAAATTTATTTTTAGCTCTGTAGCTCCTTCATCCTTACTAAAGGTGTCAAACATGGGACAGAGTTATTGGAGAATAATATGAATGACAATAAAACTACAAGGAACATTTCAACTTGTAGTTTTTTCTATGGATTAGACCAACGCACAATCATTACGAAAGTTATTCCTACATTAAAAATACGACCACACTTAAAATCATGACAAGTGTTTCATTTTTAACATCACTTTATCAAATAAGTTTTAAATGATCGGATGTGTCAACAAGTATTTTCTGACAGCCCACGCAATATAATAACCTGATGTGTAATTGTTTTTTAATTTTTTGTGAAACCTATTTCATTACAGTCTCTTAATACTTGCAAAGTTATCGATTTATGAGAAAATAAAATGCTAGAAAGGAAGATTTATAACTTATGAAGACTTTAAAAAAACTTACGCCATCATTTGATCCATGGGAAGCGTATTTAGATATTGAAGAACATGGACAATTGACCTTATCCAACATTGAATTTACAACAACTTATCTTTGCAACATGCGCTGCGCTCACTGTGCAGTCGGCTATACTTTGCAAAATAAAGA
>DEQI01000323.1:0-7869 GCA_002360295.1 Planococcaceae bacterium UBA3370 | reverse complement strand
ACTATGGAGCCGGAACGTTATTTACTTATCGCACCATATTTAGATGTACTACATATTTCGCATAACTGGGGAACAGTCGATGAATTTGTTGAAACAGGATTTGCCATGATGGACCGTAAACCAACATTTGATCAACGTGCCGCTCTATTCCAACGCATGATTGATAACTCGCGCATGCTGGCTGAGAATGGTGTGATGGTTTCAGCGGAAACAATGTTAAACAAAAAAACACTTCCCTATTTAGAACATATTCATAACCAAATCGTGAATGAAATGAAATGTGCTCGCCACGAAGTACACCCGATGTATCCATCAGATTTTGCATCTGCACTCACAACGTTATCATTAGAAGAAATTCGTGAAGCTATTCACCATTTACTTGATATTCGCGATGAAAATACGTGGATGCTATTCGGTACATTACCATTTTATCCTTGCAGTATGAATGAGGATGATCAGGCATTATTAAATCGTCTACGCAATGCAAAAAATGTAACAATGCGTAATGATCCTGATGGCCGATCTCGATTAAATATCAACATTTTCACAGGTGATGTAATTGTTACTGACTTTGGTGATACCCCACCACTTGGCAATATCGAACAAGATACATTGCCAGCTATTTTTGATAAGTGGTTACAAAGCGATTTAGCCAAAAGCTTAAACTGTCACTGCCCAGCAGTAAAATGTTTAGGACCTAATGTATTAGTAAAAAATATGTACTATAAAGACACTGCATTTGTTAGTGGTTCTGCAAAATAAAAAAGCCGAAGTACCCTATTTACCCCAAATCGGAATAGAAGGCTTATTTCCATTTAGGTCTATAGCGACCTCGTGAGCTGAGCACTAGTACATTCATACCTTATAAAGTAAAGCTGCCAACTCGCTAATTTGCGAGCTGGCAGCTTATTTCATAATTGTTTCGTAGGCTTCGTGAATAAAGTTTGTAAAAATGGATGGAGGGAATTTTTTCACACCGTTATCAGCATATAAAATATCGCGCTTGGCAGACTCCATTTCCCCTAATTCTTTGTAGCATAATGCACGAACTGCAAAACCTTGATAAATAATCGAAAGATCCGTTGGGTGGGTTTGGTAATTGGCTATTGTTAAATCTTCAACTATTTCTATAGCTTCTTTATACATTCCTCTCTTCCAAAAACAGAAGGCACGGGTACTGTCTAAAAATGAAGAATCAAATAATTTTGCTGGAACCTTATTGGAATGTAGAAACGTTTGATATATTTTTTCTACCTCGTCATAATTTTTATCAATCATCATGACATAAAACATTTCGATTAATATACTTAACGCTTTAGCCATACTATCTTCTGAAAATTCTGCATGTAGTTGTAGCTTGCGTAAATAATAGGAACAAGTTTCCTTATCCTCTTTTTCTAAACCCCAAATAAATAGCAATCGATAAAAATCATCCAAACGGTAATACAATTTTTTCGCCTTCGATATTTCAAATGCTTGTTCAATATATTTCTTAGCCTGTTCTTGATTGTTGACGGCAGCATGCATCACGGTTAAGTTGAAATACAAATCAAGCTTCATCATATCGTCGATTAAAAAAATATAGTTTTTCATTTTTTCTGCAGATTTTTCTAATAAATCGAGTGCTCCAACATAATCTTGCTGATTAAAAACATGCCATGCTAAAAAGCTATAGGTTCGAATAACACGATTATAATTATGAAGCTTTTCATAGTCAGCAATGATCTCATACCATGTGTCCTCTTTACATATATTAAATAAATGTGTTTGAAGACGAGCGAAAATGTCTTTTAATCGTACTTCTTCATACGTGTTTCCACGTAAACTATGTTCATGTGGCTTTATTTTTTCATAAATTTGCTGCATCATTATTTTTTGCTCATTTTCTACATAAAGTTGATTTAAATTAACTAATTGCCCCTCAACTTCCACTAATAAATCACGTAGTTGCTCAGTGTGGCCTTCACCCATTAGCTGTGCAACATCAACCTCTAACCGCTCCGCAATATAATGCAAGCTGTCCATAGAGGGCTGTGCTTTACCGTTCTCGATTAAGCTAAGCATTCCCTTCGTTAACCGATCGCCAGCAAGCTCAGCTAGCGTCATTTTTTTGTCTTTTCTATATTTCTTTATTGTAGCCCCTAATTCATTCATCGCTAGCACCTCACTTGTTTCATCTTATCAAATAAAAGCATTTCAGTGAAATAATTTAATCTCATTAAACATTATGAAGCTCAATTATTTTAATTACAAATAAAAAGTTTAATTTAATTCAACTTTTATCTTGCAATTTTTGGATAAAATTCGTAATATGAGTTTAACACAATTAAACTTTTAAGGAGTTGGCATAATGAATCAACAAGCTAAGCTAAAAAAAGCAACCTATCATTTATACACTTTTTTAATAAGTAAAATGGTATCTTCTCTCGGTGCAAACGTTTATGCATTCGGGATGAGTATGTATATTTTATCTTTAACGGGATCAGCCTTTAGTTTTGCGACAAACTTAATATTAAGTGTTTTACCACGTACGATTTTATCGCCCTTTGCTGGAGTGTTAGTAGACCGAATGCCTCGAAAATTGCTCGTACTTGGTGGTCAGATTGGTATGGCCTTAACGGTAAGTGGCTTGTTATTGTATACCGTTCTAAATGATTTAACGATAATGGCCATTTATGTAACAACTGTTTTTTATACGATATTTGCTACATTTTCAGGTATTGCTTTTTCTGCCTCCATTGGCAATTTAGTTGATCAAGACCGTATTCAAAAAGCAATGTCATTTAATCAATTATCACTATCTGTATCCGGAATTGGTGGTCCAGTCGTTGGCGGTATGCTATTTGGGTTTGTATCAATGGAAATATTTTTAATTATCAATATTTGTGCCTACTCTATAACTGCTACACTTGAATCAACAATGAATTTCAAGCTTTTCTCTATCGAAAAAGCGGTTACTGAGCAAAAGGAAAAAATGCTCGACAGTATTAAAGAGGGAATCAACTATTTAAAAGAAAGACCTGTTCTAAAAAGTATTTTATGGACGGCTTTCTGGTTAAATTTATTCTTTTCTGCATTAAGTGTAGGTGGAAACTTTGTCTTATTAGAGAAAATTAAATTAATCCCGCAGCATATTGGCTATGTGGAAGCTGCTGGCGCTATTGGCATGCTCATCATTTCCATTCTTTTTGCAAGTCGATCAAATATAAAATACCCACTTTTATTTTCAAAACGTGCTATTTTAGGCATGTCATCATTATTCGGAGTGACCGCAATACCATTAATCATCTCACTACCTTATTATGGGAATTTCACGTACTATTTAATCGTCATGTTTGCCTTTGGTGTACTTAGTTTTTTAACAAACATGCCTATTATGGTCATGCTGCAAACGCAAGTGGACGAACATTATCGAGGTCGCGTATTTAGTATAGTAGAAATGATGGCTACTTGTATGATGCCAATCGGCACGATTATTTATGGTGTGCTGTTTGATTATGTCCCTGCAGCACCTATTTTCCTTGTAAGCTGCGCACTATTAATACTGGTAACATTAGTATGCTTACGCAGATCTGTTATCGAAACGGCTCACCCAGCCCTTAAGAAACCTTTATTAAATGAAAATGTTGAGCCTGCTAGTCAGTAAATGAATGCGATTTGAAGACTAAAATGTACTATTTTTCCACGAATTTAGAAACACAAAAAGGTGGGGTCCAGAAAGACGTTAATCTTTCTAGACTCCACCTTTACTTATTCTATGAAAGCAGGCACAGCAGGTATATCAGATACAACGTCTGCCTCTGTTAATCGCAACACTTGTAAATGGTAAAGAGCTTGGAAATCTTTTTGATTGTATATGTACTGATCTGCTTTTGCTGTTAATTGCGCTTTTGACACAGCTTGTAATAAATCAACTGCACAAATACGTTCAATCATTCGAATAATCTGACTTTGTTGTTTTTCAGTTATTGGTAACGCTACATTCAATAAAAACGGTTTTAACCCATCTTGTATAAACGTTTGCGCCTCTATAATACATAAAAACTCATTTAATTTATTTATATAGGATGTTAAATTCGTTTGCTCTCTTTTTCTTTGATTATTTAAATCATGAATTTGTTCGATAATATTATTCAGACGTTTTTCAGCTAGTGCTGTGAGATGATTTTGTATTTCATATAAATCGTCTACAACTTCCTTTTCATATTGTTTTATTCGTGAAAAAAGCTCACTACATTGCAGTTGTAAATGATTTATATGTGATATTCGTTCAGTAAAATGTTCCGATTGCTCCTGAGTTTTTTTAAATCCACTCTTTACATTCTGTCCATTTGATTTTACGTGTTGTTTATCTAATCGATTATATTGCTGTGTATATTCTGCATGTAATTTGCGATAATCGAGAACAGCCTTTTGATAACGCACAGCTCGTTCTTCAAAACGTTCAACTTTTTCATCGCGTAAATATATGTCTGTCGCAAGTAATTGTAACAATTGGTATAGGGTTTGAACTGACTTGAACACTTTACTCACCTGTTCATATTGTTCCTCATATGCCGAAACGATGGCTTGATCACGCTGTTGTAACGACAGCTCATAGCTACTATCGTCGGTGTACTGCTCTAACATTTGAACCGCTGACAAAAAGGGTTCTCGCATCGGAATTCCTTCAACTTCATTTCGTAAACGATTTAACCAATCCACTAAACGAGCAATCGTTCTTTTTATTTTCTTCTCATGATTGTTCGACAATTGTTGCATCAGCTGTATGAATTGAGTAAATTGCGAATCAATAGAAAGCTGAACACTATTCGTTTTCTTTGCCTCTATTGCTTGTAATGCTGATATACCTAGCATCGATAGACATTTATCTCCATACTTCGCCTGCTCTTGCTTCATAAAATCAAGGGCACTACCTGGAAATCGGTCAATAGCATTCACTATAACGTGAGGTTGAATACCACGATTATGTAGTTTCATGAGATAATTTATTTCTGGTTCAGTCGCTACGGAGCCATTGCTTAATACCCACATTATTTCATCTACCCGTTCTAATAGCAGCTCTGATAGGTAGGCTGTATTTTTGCCGCCAATTTCTAGAGCAACAGAATCCACTAAAGTGATTGATTTTAGTAAATCATGCTGAATAAAAATCTCAATATAATCTAAATGTTCGCGAATGATTTGGGAACTAAAAGCATCTGATGTAGTTAAAAGTTCTATTTTACTAATATCAAAAGTGGCAATCATTCCATCAAGAAAGATAGCTTTAACACATTCTTTTTCCCCATATTTGATAAATGTGTTAACACGCGTTGGGTTCGTTTTGCTAACGCTTAATAATTCGCGCCCTAAAAGTGCGTTAATAATAGTCGTTTTACCTACACGTTCTTTCCCAATAAAAAGAATAGTACTTTGCTCCTGGGCATCCTCAATAATTCTTTTTAATCGTTTTGTCGTATCTTTTACATATGTATTTTGCGCTAACATGACATGTAACGGTTTTAAACGTTCTATCAATTGTTGTAAGGACTTCGATGTATTTTGTTTTTCGGTAGGCTGCTCTATATAATCTGTCATTTCCATCAAACTCCTTTAACGATTTATTCCTACAATCATTATAAAGGTATCCATTATTTACTTAAATATGGTAAATGTTGATTATACTGAAATTGATTCCTCTTACTCACTTCTGTTTGTAACAATTAGGTCATTTCACTCATTTATAAATAGCTGAAATTGAAAATTAAGAAGCAAAGCACTAGATTCTTCTGTTTGTATAGCAGTACGTGGTGTCCATTTAACAACCCTATTTTGGGATAAAAACCATTCTTTTTATAGTTTACGAAAAAACATGTCATTTGTTTTACACATTTTGTTTACAATAATTATAGACATGACGTCATTTACAACTATTTTTCCTGATATTCTACTCAAATTGCGACTTAACTCTTTAAAAAGTGGTCATTATTATGCATAATACTACAGTAAGCGTTAATTTGAGATAGCGTACTTGTAAATACGAAATAAGATTATTACGAAAATGATGAAAGACTATTTCTATTTTTAGTACTTGTATTAAATGATGTTAAAACTTATGTTATTGATTAATGATTGATTGCTATCTTCCTTGGTGAAGAGGCATGAATTAAGGAGAATAGATACTATGTGTGGATTTACTGGATTTATCGGTGAGGTACAAAATGCACCTGCCGTACTTGAAAACATGATGAATCAAATTGTGCATCGTGGTCCTGATAGCGGCGGCATGTTCAATGAAGGAAAAGCCAATCTTGGCTTCCGTCGATTAAGTATTATCGACTTAGCACACGGTTCACAGCCTTTGTATAATGAAGATGAATCGCTAGTGTTAACTTTTAACGGAGAAATTTATAACTTCCAAACAATTCGTGAAGATTTAATTGAAAAAGGCCATATTTTTAAAACGAATACAGATAGTGAAGTACTAATTCATGGGTATGAAGAATATGGTACTGATTTAGTGAAAAAGCTACGTGGAATGTTTGCTTTTGTTATTTGGGATCGTAAAAATGAAAAACTTTTTGCAGCCCGTGATCATTTTGGTATTAAACCGTTTTACTACAGTTTAATGAATAACACTTTATTTTTCGGTTCGGAAATTAAAAGCTTTTTACCGCACCCAAACTTTACAAAAGAATTAAATAAACAAGCTTTAAAACCTTATTTAACATTCCAATACCCTGTGCTAAATGAAACGTTTTTCAAAGGGGTATTTAAATTACCTGCAGCACATTATATGGTATTTGAGAACGGTAAGCTTTCTGTTGAACGCTACTGGGAACCTACTTATCAGCCAGAAGAACGTCCACTAGAAAAAATCATTGAAGACATTGACGATGTTGTACGTGAGTCTGTCGCAGCCCATACGATTGCGGACGTAAAAGTTGGTTCTTTCTTATCAAGTGGTGTGGATTCTAGCTACGTAGCGAGTGTATTACGCCCAGATAAGACATTTACTGTCGGTTTCTCAGCAGAGAACTTCTCAGAAATTGACAATGCGGTAGAATTATCAAAAGAACTTGGCATCGAAAATGTCAATGAAATATTAAACCCAGAAGAGTGCTTTGCAGATTTAGGAAAAATTCAGTATATGATGGATGAACCGCACTCCAATCCGTCGATTGTTCCTTTATACTATTTGGCACGTTTAGCACGTCAACACGTAACGGTCGTACTTTCTGGTGAAGGTGCCGATGAATTATTTGGTGGTTATGATGAGTATACGGATACGCCAAACATGAAAAAATTCAAAAACTTGCCTGCACCTGCTCGAGCTTTAGTAGAAATGGCTGCAGCTATTATGCCTAATAGTAAAATTGGCGGCTTAGTGAAGCGTGCTAAATTGCCAGTAGAAAAGACGTTTATTGGACAGGCACGTATTTTTGAAGAAGATGAGTCAGCTGCGATTTTACAAGCGGATTATAATCATGCTCCTACTATTGCAGACATAGTCGATCCGTATTATAAAAAGTTCCAATCACATGATGATGTGACGAAAAAACAATTACTGGATTTAAATTTATGGTTAGTGGATGATATTTTACTGAAAGCAGATAAAATGTCGATGGCGCATTCAATTGAATTACGTGTACCACTTTTAGATCGTGAAGTAATGGATGTGGCAGCAACTGTTCCAACACGATACCGTGTGAATGATGAAAATACGAAATATGCTTTCCGAAAAGCAGCTCGTCAAGCATTACCAGAAGCATGGGCAAATCGTAAAAAGATTGGCTTCCCTGTGCCTATCCGCCATTGGTTACGTGATGAAAAATATGTGTCACACGTTCGTGAGATGTTTAGCAGTGAAACAGCTGCCGAATTTTT
>DEQI01000371.1:685-2548 GCA_002360295.1 Planococcaceae bacterium UBA3370 | reverse complement strand
CAAATTTGATTAGAAATAGCATTGTGGTAAATGTAATGAAATGTGCTAGAATTTTCTTTTTCGAATGCTGAAGTAATATGAGGCAGAAAGTTCTCTCTAGCAGTGGGGATGCAACCTATTTCTATAGTATTATTTCTCATTTGCTTGGTATGATTAATATTATTTTTTGCCTTTTCGAGGGTTAATATAATGGAATCTGCTGATTCAAGGAATATTTGACCTTATTCTGTTAATTCAATACGGCCGTTACGCCGTTCGATTAAATTATAATGTAATTCTTTTTCTAAGGTTTTGATTGAATTAGATAAGCTAGGCTGAGAAATATGTAATCGTTTTGCAGCACTAGAAAATTGGTGTTGTTTAACCAATTCATTAAAGTAATAAAGTTGATTTAGATTCATAATTTAGCACTTCACTTATAATAATATACTAACTATTATTATATTATCTTTTTAAATAAGAACAATATTCGACTTGAGAAGAAAAAAGAGAGCAGATGTTTACAGTCTGCTCTCTTTTGGGGATTTATTTTATTGATCAAATTTTTTATTTATTTCTAGTTGTATAAACCAACCTTATTAATATTAACTAATACATCTGGCGTATTAGTTAAGTTAAAACTAACATCTTGGCCGGCCATAATATTATGGTATTCGCCATTGGTCCATTGAGAATTGTTAGTTACATCATATACGGTACCGTTGACTGCAATATAGGCAGGTCGACCATTTTTTCCGTTATAGTTTGACAGAGTTTCTCTGGTAAATTTTTTCATAGGAAGTTCCTTTCTAAAGTAAAATACGTTATATTAATGGTAACATGTTGTCACTTTAGAACAAACTATTTCAAATTATCTTATATTTTTCTTATGAAAGATGGCCGCGCCAGCCTGCGATATCCCAATCTGTGAAATCATAATTAAGTTTCTTACCGTAAATTTTTTCGTATGCGGCAACTTTTTGTTGATAATCTTGTTCCATCATTTTATGCGCATTTTCATTAGCACTTAAAGAAACATCAGGAAAAATCGGTTGTAAAACATGGACAATATATTTAGTCTCGTAGAAATTAGAGTCTTTCTTTTCTATTTTTGGCAAATCCCTAATCTCAATAAAGAGCGAAATAACTGGCACGTTTTGTTTTGCAGCAAAGTAATAGGCGCCACGTTGCAATTTACGTGGTTTACGATAATTCCACCACATTTCTTGTTCAGGATAAATTAATACCCAGTTGTTTTTAGCTAGTGCGTTGCTTAAATGCTTAGGAAATACATTGCCAATATAACTTGCGCTTTGAACTAGAGGGATAGTTCCAACATAGTTCATTAAATAGCGGAAGAAGCCTGGCAGCATCAAGTTAGTATCTTCAATGACGATTGAGAGTTGATGATGCATCTTGTTGGCTAATAATTTAATTGGTAAAGAATCAATCTGGTTAAAGTGGTTAGCAGTTACGATTGCTCCACCAATAGGAAGATTGTTTAAATTTTCCAATCCCTTGAATTCAGTAGAACCTGCTAAGGTTTTGGCAAAAGTAGTAAGCATAGCGTGTCCAATTTGATTATTAATTTTGCTAGAAAATGATTTGCGATTTTTCCAATAGTCATTAACTAACTTCAATCGTTCATCAAGCGTCATTTGTGGATCGCCAATTTCTGCCTTTGCCGTAAAGTCTCGCTTGTTGGCAGCTTTTTGAATATTTTTAATTACAGCTTCGCGATTATCGCCAAAAATCATAGTTTAACAGCCTCTCGTTCTTTCACTCGTGCCCAATTATTAGGATCTTGTTCAGTTTTATCTTCCTTTAAAAGCATGTGATTAAGTTTTTCTCGATCATCTGCGCGTTCGGCGTCAGTATAATTAT
>DEQI01000371.1:0-623 GCA_002360295.1 Planococcaceae bacterium UBA3370 | reverse complement strand
CAGAAGTAATCTTCGTATTGAACGTTTTTAAAATGCCATGGTTTAAAGAAAAGATTGTAGTGGATCAGACCAGGATTTTTCAGTGGCTTAGTATTTTCATTAGGCATCGCATCCCAACGCGGATCAAGGTGCAAAATCCTTCCTTCACCAATTTCATTTAAGTAATCCTGATCTGGGGCAATACAGTCAAAGTGGTATCTTTCTAGTAAATTCATGAAGTGGTTAATGAAATGCTCATCGCGGAATGCCTTAGAGTTCATGACTAACATCCCTGAGTTAATATATTTCTTTGGATCTAGCGCTAAAACATCTTTGATGTATTTCACCATTTTGGCTACATATTGGATAGAGGAGTCGGTGCAAGCACCGAATAGGTTGTTGCCTAGTTCGGTGTTGTAAAGTTTGGCAATGTCATCATCAATATGGAAAAATTTAACGTGCACATTTTGAATGCCAAGATCACTTAAATCTTGTTTATGCTGGCCAGATAAATCTTGGTTTAAAAAATATACTGTGTAGTCTGTCTCAGGATTTGCATGTTTAACCAGTGAATTAAGCGATACTGCAGCATACTTAGTGAAGTCGTCACTAATGCTATAAAAAACTGGAACTGTCATAATTGC
>DEQI01000317.1 GCA_002360295.1 Planococcaceae bacterium UBA3370 | reverse complement strand
TCGATTCATTAAAGGGTAATAACCCTTAAACAAATCCTTTTCATTATATTTTTTAAATTCGAATTTTTCAATGTTTTCCGCAAAAATGGTGTTGTTATATGTATAGGGTAATGAAAAAAGGATCAATGGTAGGGAGCGCGAAATGAATAAATGAGAGTGTTTTGCCTTCGACAAGTGACAGTTAAACGATAGCAGAGGCTTTATGAAAAGTTATTAAGATAACTCAATGTTAAATAAAGGGGAAGTTTATAGATAAAAAACAACATTACTAAAAAAACAGCCCTCACTCTAAGCAAGGGCTGATCCATTGTTATTTCGTATTCAACTGCATAGCAGGGCCGAAGAATTCATAGTGAATTTGGTTGTCAGGGATATTGCATTCATGTAGAGCATTAATTGCTGCTTCCATGAATGGTGTTGGTCCGCAAATGTATACTTGCGTATCCGTTGTTAAGATAGGGCGCAACACGTTAGAGCTGATGTACTCATTGTTGTCAGAGTATAGCACTTTGTGATGCGGGTTGCTGTCTTTTTTGAATGAGCTAAATAGCTTACCAAAACCTGTTGGGCCATTCAATGCATTCATTTTATTTTGGATGGCTTCATGGAAAGCAAGGACGTTTTCGTTACGTGCACATTGAATGAATGTCACGTTTTCTTTGTCTTCGATTGTTTGGAACATCGCATTTAACGGTGTTACACCGATACCACCACTAATGAATAAAACAGGTGCATCTGTTGGCTCGTATGTAAATACCCCTGCTGGAGCACTTACGTCAATGACTGTGCCTTCAGCCGCATCGTGTAAAAAGTTTGATACTTTTCCTTTAGGATTATTCTCACTTTCACGTTTCACAGAAATGCGGAATTCCTCTGTATTACTTGGCTGAGACAATGTATATTGACGATTTAACATATACTCTTCGCCTGGTGCTGTTACACGGATGGATACGTATTGACCTGGTTTATAGGCAGGTACTTTTGAGCCGTCTACTGGTGTTAAGTAGAATGATGTTACATCTGCACTTTCCTGTACTTTACGTGCAATTTTAAATGGCTTAAATGCACGCCAGCCACCGTTTTGCTCCGCTGCTTGATATAAATCCTCTTCCACTGAAATAAAGATGTCTGCGATTACGCCATATGCTTTCGCCCATGCATCGATGATTTCATCTGTTGCTGCATCGCCTAATACTTCTTTAATAGCAGCTAGTAAGTATTGACCTACAATTGGGTAATGCTCTGGTAAAACACCAAGACTAACGTGTTTATGCGCAATTTGTACAACTACTGGTACGATTGGCTCTAAGTTGTCGATATGCTTAGCGGCTGCATAAACTGTATTCGCTAAAGCCGTTTGCTGACGACCTTTTGACTGATTTGTATGGTTAAAAATATTTAATAATGCAGGATTATCGTTGAATAAATTTTTATAAAAAGTTTTTGTAATGGCTACGCCGTGTACTTCTAATACTGGTACTGTTGATTTAATAACGTCTATTGTATGTTGATCTAACATGTGTTGGACACGTCCTTTCGTGATACTTTAAAATATATGCTTATTTTTCCATTAAAGCAATATGTAAAATACATCTTTAACAAAATAGACACAAACATGTATGTGAAATACTTCTTTTGTTTATAAAAAAGAGTCCGGCACAATTGCCGAACTCATCTGGAGCAAGCTATAGAGATGAATTTAGTCTCCTAAAGTAAGATTGTACTTAATAATATACCAATGACTATCGCAGAGATTGTTGAAATTAAACCAGGGAGCATAAAGCTATGGTTGAGAATATATTTTCCGATGCGCGTTGTTCCAGTACGGTCAAAGTTAATAGCTGCAACAACTGTCGGATAGTTTGGAATGAAAAAGTAACCATTCACTGCTGGGAACATAGCAATTAATAATGCTGGATTAATCCCAAGGGTTACACCAAGAGGCATGAGTGTACGAACTGTCGCAGCTTGGCTGTACAGTAAAATCGAAAGAACAAATAATGCGATAGCAAATAGCCATGGAGCCGCTGTTACGAGTCCAGAAATCGAGCTATTGATTAGTTCAGCATTCCCGCTGAAGAATGTGTCACCCATCCATGCGATACCGAAAATAGCCACAACGGCTGAAGCTCCAGCTTTAAACACACTACCAGCAACAATTTCATCCACATTTGCCTTACTAAAGATAATGATTAAAGCTGCAATGGTCAACATAATGATTTCAATCGTTACAGGCATAGACAACCGTGTAAATACGCCTTCCGTTTCCCAACCTGGACGTAAATTTTCAAATGAGCCGAGTAATACGACTAATACTGCGGCAAGTAAGAATAATAGTACGGAAAGCTTTGAGCCACGTGTTGGATTATATTCTTTGTTATCTTTTTTTATAGGTGCTAAGCCTTCTTCAAGACGTTGTAAATAAATAGGATCATCTGGCAGCTCTTTTCCCTTTTTACTCACAGCAAAGGCAGCAATCATGCAGCCAATAAAGGTAGATGGAATCGAGATCATTAAAATATCTAGTAATGCGATATCAAAATCAGCTAACAAAGCTAATAAAGCGACAGTAGCAGCTGAAATAGGACTGGCTGTAATGGCTTGCTGTGATGCTATGACAGCAATTGACATCGGTCTTTCAGGTCGAATACCAGATTCTCTGGACACCTCCGCTATAACCGGTAAAACAGAGTAGGCCACATGTCCCGTACCCGCACAAAAAGTAAAAAAGTACGTAACAATCGGGGCAATAAATGTGATTCGCTTCGGATTTTTTCTTAATGCTTTCTCGGCAAAATGAACGAGATAATCCATCCCCCCTGCCGCTTGCAGAGCACCAGCTGCTGTAATAACAGCTAAAATCATCAGCATCACGTCAATAGGAGCGGATGTTGGTTCAAGGCCAAATATAAATACGAAGATGGCTAATCCAACACCACCCATTACGCCGAGACCAAGCCCACCTATCCTTGCACCAATGAAAATACAGGCTAATAAAATCAAAAACTGTAACCAAAACATACGTATTTCCTCCAATTAACACTGGTTATTTGTTACGAATCAGTTTTTCATATGTAACCTCTTTTTAAAACGACTAGAGAGATTTTTGGGTTTCATTGAATCAGGTTAGAAAGAGAGTATGCTTAAGGCTTTATAATAGAAGGAAATCGTATCAGAAAAATTCATACTCTACCTATTAATAGTGTTTCAACACCAGCATGGTCACATCTCTTTTTTCTAGTTTGGTTGAAAATCTTTATCTTATTCG
>DEQI01000290.1:5914-6561 GCA_002360295.1 Planococcaceae bacterium UBA3370 | reverse complement strand
GTTGGTGCATTTATTCCGCTCTTTATTCAATGTGATCGAAATGATGTATCCGTCGTCCCGCAAGTAAAGGCTGTGCATAATGAACGTCCCACTTTGTTTATTTATGATAGTTATCCTGGTGGTATTGGCCTAAGCGAAAAGATATACGATTTAATATTGCCATTATTAGAGCGCACAATGGAGCATGTTGAAAATTGTCCATGCCAAGCAGGATGTCCGTCTTGTATTGGTGCACAAGAAGGGTTATTAGAAAGTAAAAAGCACGTTTTAAAAGTATTATCTATTTTACGAGCTGAAGTGATGTGATCTGATATGTCATACGAAAATAAAATATTGCAAATGAAAAAATTGTTAGGTAAAAAAACAACTGATAAACAAGCGAAGCCACAATTTGTGAAGCCTGCTGCTCCTCGTTATATGGAATCGTGGATAGCGGCCGGGCTAACGGCTGTAGAAAATGAGTTTGGTTTACTGTTTAAGCGAGAAGTCCGTTATCCAAGCACGTATCAACATGGTTTATATAAGTTAAGAGAGTTAGATGAGGCAATTACGATGTGGGAAGAGGCAGGAGTTGCACATCCGTATGCGTTATCATCGGATGAAACACTCGTGTTTTTTGATACGGAAACAACGGGCTTAAAAGGAAC
>DEQI01000290.1:5250-5816 GCA_002360295.1 Planococcaceae bacterium UBA3370 | reverse complement strand
GAAAATGAAGCGGCTTTTCTTTTTGAGTCGAAGTTTTGGCAAGGTGAAAAGACGATACTTTCGTATAACGGTAAAAGCTTTGACTGGCCCATGCTAGAAACACGGTGGACATTAAATCAGAATATTATTCCAAAGCTACGAGAACAAAAACAAATTGATTTATTGCATAGTACAAAGCGATTATGGAAAAATGATTTAGATAAAATGAAACTTGTGCAAGTAGAAGAAGAAAAGCTTGGTTTTAAAAGAGATGGGGACATTCCAGGCTATTTGGCACCTATCATTTATTTTGATGCAGTTAAAAGTGGAAATGCCGATGCACTTATGAAGGTGCTACAACATAATGAATGGGATTTATTATCGCTCATTACGCTCTATATTCATCAAACGAAGCTATTGTTTTCGAGTAATGCAGAATCTGCTATTACCTATACGAATATTGGAAAGTGGTATGGAGATTTAAAGCAACAAACAATCAGTGAGTCTGTTTTAACAAATGTGACGGAAAATTATCGCGCACAGGAAACGAGCTTAGCTCATTTTTATTTAGCATTTCAGCAAAAAAG